>NZ_JBTLQH010000029.1:0-91666 GCF_054461575.1 Flavitalea flava | reverse complement strand
GATCCGCACACCCTGGTCGGTGGTCATAAATTCCCCGGTGCCGTTCTCTGTATCCGGTGAAAGGTCATCGGTTTTGGCGTTGGCCGGTTGATTTTTTGGGGAAGCTTCGGTCTTGCGGGGAAGTTTTTTGTCAGGCATGGAATTTTTTTTCATATAAGTGTTTTAAAAGTTTTTGTAATTAGCCGGCTTTCCGAAAATCAACAAATTCCTGATAATATTTTCTGATCGTCGATGCATATTGCCGGGAGTAGTCCAATACCCTTTCCTGCCAGGCTTCATCCGAGCCAAAGTCCATTAATTCATCCGTAATGGCGGATCCCTGTCTTCCGGCGCTCCGTAACTGCGCCGAGGCGGTCAGCATACCCATATCCTCGATGACCCGGTACATATCGCGGTAACGTTCCTTGAGCAGTTTGAAATTAATGCTGTCCTTTTCAGGCTGCATTTCCTGGATGATAAAGACGTCTCCCTTAAAATGGGTGGTGCTTAATAAGGCCGGGGGACGATTCTGCATCCTGGCCTGCACTTCTTTAATGCGATCCGCCTGAGTTAACCATTGCGGCTGGGCAAGTGGCGTAAAAGGCAGGACAGAGGATTTAACAGCCTGTTTCATATCGATCAGCATGAATTTTTCACCGGCCTCATTCAGGCTTTGCATGAGTAAGACATACCTTTTCAAACCCAGACTGCCGGTACCCGCGATGCGGAAGGCCGAATCCAGGATCTTATAATTATAGGGACTGTTGCCGTCCTGCCGGAGCCAGGTTTCCATATGAGCCACCAGTTCCTTACGAAAACTCTTTTCTAATTTTATGTGCCGGGGGTGATCCAAAAGGATCTTTAACTTTTTTTTCTCCCTGATGGTCCGTTTGACCAGGATATCCTTCAGTCTTTGATGGTTGGCTGCCGTGAGGAATTCACAAACAATGCCCTGGGCCGTTTGCGGTTCGATATAATTGGGTTTGCCGCCCTTTAAACAGGTGGCATAACTTTTTACATACAGAGCGGACATTTTTTCCGCTTTTTCCAATTCTATCCCCAGCGATTCAAAGGCTAAAAAAATACTGGTAGTCATCCGGGCAACTTCGTACAGTGCGGGTGCAAGAACGGCTTCGTCAAAATCATTCAGATCGAAATAAACCAGCCGGTTATCGCTCTTGAAACTTCCGAAATTCTCCAGGTGAAGATCCCCGCATATCCAGGCAGCCGGGGAGGCCGGGAGGGGTGGGTGGATGTTTGCCCGATTCCCGCCATGCGCATTTGCCAGATCCCCAGCCAGGGCATTTGCCAGATCCTCATAGAATAAGTGACAGGTGCCTCTGTAAAAACGGAAAAGGCTCTCTTCCATGGCCTCCAATTTTACCTGGATCATTTCTTCTTCCCTTCCCGAATTGAACGCGTTTATCCGCTCTGTTACTGATAAATCAGTATGGATTGATAAATCTGCATTTACCGGTAAATCTGTATGGACTGCTGATTCAATAGCCAGCAGAGAGGCTGATTCCGTAGACATGGATATTTTTATTAGGGGTTCTTTTTTATTAGGGATTCTTTTTAATCGTTTCCAGGATATTCGTTTCGATATCCTTCTTTATTTCACTGATCTGTTTGGATTCGTCAATGGAATGGGATTGCTGCAAGCTTTCTTCCTCCCTGGTGATATTGCTCAGGTTCGCATAGTATTTCTGAATGACCTTTAATTCATCCTCGGTCATGTTCTCCACATTGACCAGCCGGTTGCTGGCAAATTCATGGGCAGCGACCAATTCATTCAGTTTAAGCTGGATAGCCAGGGAATCTTTATTTTGAGTTTTTTGAATAAGGAAGACCATCAGAAAGGTTATTATGGTCGTTCCGGTATTGATAACCAGTTGCCAGGTCTCTGAATAATGAAAGACAGGCCCGGTTAATCCCCACACAAGAACCATCAGACAGGCGATGATAAAGGCCGGCGTGCTTCCGGTTACTTTGGTTACCGCCGAGGCAAAGTTTTCAAAATAACTATTTTTCTTTTTCATATTATGATTTGGTAAACTTTATCCAGCTTAAAGTATGCCAAGCCTTTTATTCCACCCATAAGGAAGAAAATCCATTGCTTAAGGGTGGAATAGGGAATTATCCTTCCTTATTTGCCTGACAAATTCACATTTTGGGAAATATATTGCCGGGTCCCACCCTGCCCGCTTTCAGGGCAAGTGGCATACTTTTTTTATCTATTGCTGAAAGCATACCCATGACACAGATGCAAGTCGATGACAGTTTGGTTATTTATATAAACTATGATGCCGGAGGATGGCCCCAATCCTTCAAAGAATTCAGACCCGTCCTTTATCAGGAAGGAAATTTATTTTGTTGTTTGTTGGGCCCTGACCAGAAAATCGGAATTTTCGGATGCGGCGAAACGAAAGAAGAAGCGATCAAAGACTGGGACTGTGATTTTAACAGACGGATAAAATTGGCCGAAAGTCATACCCATAACATCAATAATGAAGTGACCCAGTTTTTATTGGATTCTTTGGCAACCCATAAAAAAGATGTCTGGTAAATAGGGCATTAAATATTTGGAAAATCCGCAATTTGGGGAATATTTTGCCTATTTTGAACGACGGTATTAAAAAAAATAACTACAACCCCTCTAATTAATAAACCATGACCAACGGGACCATGATGCAGCATTTTCATTGGTATACGCCAACCGATGGAAGTTTTTGGAACAGTACTAAGGCAAATGCGGAAAAGCTGGCCGAACTCGGTATAAATGCCCTTTGGTTGCCGCCCGCTTATAAAGGAAAGGAAGGAGTCAACAGCAATGGTTATGACGCCTACGATCTTTTTGATCTGGGCGAGTTCGATCAGAAGGGAACAGTAAGAACCCGTTTTGGTACCAAGGACGAATATTTACAACTGATTGAAACCTTGCATACGCATAAGATCCAGGTCTATGCGGATATCGTGCTCAATCATAAGGGTGGAGCCGATGAACTCGAAAAAATAGAAGTCAGACGCGTTAACCCCGATGACCGGAATGAATTTACCAGCGATCCATTTTTTATAGAGGCCTATACCAAATTTACGTTTCCCGGCCGCAAACAAAAATACTCTTCGTTTATCTGGGATTTCCATTGTTTTACCGGCGTGGATTACGCTGCGGATATTAAGGAAGATGGCATATTTACTATATTGAACGAATATGGTGAGGGTTGGGAAGAGGTTATCGATACAGAAAAAGGAAATTATGATTTCCTGATGTTTTGTGATATCGAATTCAGAAATCCTGCGGTCCGCGAAGAACTAAAAAGATGGGGAGAATGGTATTTAAAAACGGCCAACCTGGATGGGGTCCGGCTGGACGCTGTCAAACATATTACACCCGGTTTTTTTGTAGAATGGCTGGATTTTATGCGTAGTCTCAAACCGGATCTTTTTGCCGTGGGGGAGTATTGGGCGCCGGGGGATCTTCCGCTTTTATTAAAATATATCGAGGTGACGGAAGAGAAAATGTCTTTGTTCGATGCGGCCTTGCATCAAAAGTTTCATCTGGCCTCGAAAGGAGGAAAGGATTTTGATCTTAGCACGATCCTCGAAAATACCCTGGTTAAAGAAAAACCGGATTTAGCGGTAACGGTCGTGGATAATCATGATACCCAGCCTTTGCAAGCCCTCCAGGCACCTGTAGAGGCCTGGTTCAAACCCCTGGCTTATGCCCTGATCCTGCTGCGGGAAGGCGGCTACCCCTGCATTTTTTATCCTGATCTCTATGGCAGTCATTATGTGGATAAAGGGAGTGACGGTCAGGACCATGAAATTTTCCTTGAAAAATGCGATCATATCGAAGAATTGTTGATTTCCAGAAAAATATATGCCTATGGGATGCAAAGGGATTTTTTCGATCACGTCAATTGTATCGGATGGACACGGGAAGGTACGGAAGAATTAGAAGGGTCGGGATGCGCCGTACTTTTATCCAATAGCGAGGAAGGGTTAAAAAATATGGAGATTGGGAAAAGGCATGCCGGGAAAATTTTTGTGGATTTTATGGGCAAACATCCGGGAGAAGTGACCATTAATGAAGAAGGCTGGGGAGAGTTTCATGTATCCCCGGGATCAGCCAGCGTTTGGGTGCAAAAAAAATAAAACATTGGTAAAATTATTTTTAGGGTTTCCATAGTTCTATTCTTCCTTTTTTCCAATGATAGGGAATATTTTTAATGATAAAGGCATTGGCCAGGACCACATCATTGAGCTGGAGACTTTTTAAAAAAGAAGCCTGCCAGGCATTTACGTTTACCGGAACAGGGATCCAGTTTTCCCTGACGCCTTCTATAATCAAGACTTTTTTTGTTTCCGGTTCATAAGTAAAGGTGAACGGTAAAGGCCCGGCAAATCTTCTCGCCTCTTTCCAATTCGAAAAGGGTGAGTGTTCCGGCAAGGGAATGTCCTGATCCCCGGTAGCCTCCCTGGTCGAAATGTCAAAAACAAAACCGGATTTTATAGAGCCGATTACGGATCTTCCTGTTTCGTTTGTTTGCCGGATATCGGTGGTCGTATAGTTATAATGCGTAAATAGATTACCCAGAAATTCCATCTTCTTTTTATTGGTTTCCGACTTCAGGATGTATAAGCCCCGCAGCCTTTTCCCGGCCAGGGTGGTATAGGTCACAAATACGCGGTAACCAATCAGGAAAAAATCATTGCCGAGGATCCTGGGAAACCCTTTTGGCCGAAGACCGGTTGTTTGGACCATGGCAATGGCGATAAATGCCCATTTGTCCATAAATGTATCCAGCTGCAAACATTCCGGGATCAACTGTTCTATTTCTTCTTTGGGGACAGCAAAGGTCAGGACAAGCGAACTTTTAAAAAAAGCCTCTACTGCAAAGGGATGATTTTTTAGGGATGCAAACATGTCAGGGCCGTTGAGGGGATATTTTATGTTCCTTAAAATCCTTGGTTGGTTTAAATCCTTTAGCCAGTTTGAATTCGTTGAAATAGATCAACAGGATAAATAGTAAGGCAAAAAATGCATTTCCTTTTCCCCAAAGCAACAGATCCGGGGCCAGGAAAAATTCCAGCAGGTTCATGGAGGCCACTATACCAATTTGTGCGATTGCATTCCAACGGCTTCTGATGCCGCTGATAATCCATACGGCCATGGCTATTTCAGACATCCCGATCAATTTTGTCAACATAATGGCATGCTCTCCGCCTAAGATCCTGGCTACGATCATTTCATGCCGGGGAACCCAATTCAACACCTTACAGAAAAGACCATTGGCTATCCATATGGCGGCAATGAAGGCGGTAATGAGCTTATGGGTTTTTACAGCTATAACCTGCATTGCCAAACGTACAAAAAATGATGGCAAGTAGGTAATTTTGTGGATAGAATTTGATCAAAAAGGGAAGCCCCATATAATCTTGATCATATGGGGCGTAAATAACCTATAATTACTTTCTTCCTTACTTCTTATACCAATCGCGCAATCTTACTTCAATTCCTTTGTTTCCATCATCGACCAGTTTTTTGAAGGCATTCACGTCGCTGAGCCCGTCCTTGCCGCGATAATGATACGGATAAACGATCTTGGGTGCAAAAGCCAGGACCGCATCCGCAGCTTCATTAACTGTCATGGTATAGGGGAGATTCATACAAACGAAGGCGATATCGATATTTTTCAGCGACCGCATTTCCGGAATACCTTGGGTATCACCGGAGAGATAGATCTTTTTACCGCCGATGCCCAGTACATATCCATTACCCCTTCCTTTGGTGTGCATGGCCGTAGGGCTTTCCGGCAGGTTATACATGGGTATGGCAGAAATCTCAATTCCTGACAGGGTTTTATGCTCCCCATTGTTCAGGATGACCAGGTTTGTTTTGTCTTCGGCAGGTAGTTTGTCCGCTACAGCCTGTGGTACGACCACCATGGTCTTGCCTGTTTTTATCGCCTCCATTGTTTTGCTGTCCATATGGTCGCCGTGTATATCCGTGACCAGGATAATATCCGGAGCCGCAAGCCCTTTGTAGGGATCAGCGCCGCCGACCGGGTCTGCATAGATGGTGACACCATTCACCGTAAGCACCAGGCTGGCGTGATTGATGGGTTGAATGGACAACTGACCCAATTTGGTTGGAATAAGATCCGGATCGATACGCTGGGCACTAGACTTACCGATAATGGCCAGAAGAAGGAAAGCAAAAATTCCTGTTTTCATAATAAACTGATTATATGAGAAATTTGATGGAATAATCAGTTTTAAAGATACTACAATTCCGGGAACGGAAAGATCGGTAGCCAGGCAATGGAAAGATCGGTATCAATAACCGATCTTCCGGATCAGGTTGTTATCCATATCGGAAACATAGATATTGCCTGCGGCATCGACCGCTACGGCATAGGGATTGGCAAATTGGGCCGTAGCGACCGGTCCATCCAGATAACCCAGTGGAGCACCGCCAGCCACGGTGCTAACAACTCCCTCCGGAGTGATTTTCCGAATACGATTATTCCCGATATCGGCTACATAAATATTTCCTGCTGCATCGATAGCCGGGCCGCTTAGATGTTCGAATTTGGCGGCCGAACCAGTACCATCTGCGAAACCTTCAACGCTTCCGGCAAAAGTGGATACCACACCAGCGGGAGTGATCTTACGAATGAGAAAATTACCCCAATCTGACACAAATACATTTCCTGCCGCATCTACAACTACGCCATTGGGATCGTTGAATTTTGCCGCCGTGCCGGTTCCATCCACGTAACCGGGACCGCCGGCTGTACTTCCGGCCAGTACGGAAAATCCGGAGGAACCGAGTTTGCCAATACGGCTGTTGTACGAGTCGGCAATGTATACATTTCCCGAAGCATCAACGCCTACGCCTAAGGGCTGGTAAAGGGTGGTAACATAACCGTCACCGGCAATAGTACTTACCACAGCCCCGGGTGTAATTTTGCGAATGCGATTGTTGCCGGCATCTGCCACGTATAAATTACCGGCGGCATCTATGGCAATGGCATTGGGATGGTTGAATTGTGCCGCCGCCCCTGTTCCATCTGCAAAACCGTTTGTGCTGCCTGCTATGGTCGTTACCACCCCTGCGGGGGTGATTTTGCGAATACGGTCATTGCTGTAATCGACAACAAACACATTACCTGCGGCGTCTACTGTCAGACCTCTCGGAGTACCGAATTTTGCCCCCGTACCCGTACCATCCAGGTAACCATATGAACTACCCGCCAGGGTGGAAACCATTAATACTTTTGGTGCCGTGGGTGTTATGGTTGCCGTAGCGCTGTTATTGGCGGCTACCGGATCGTTCTCGGTGCCGGTTATCGTGACCGGGTTCGTATATACCCCCGTTGCCTTGACGGTAGCCACCACGGTTAAAGTGGCGGTTGCCCCACTGGCCAGACCAAAACCGTTCCAGTTGCCTGCGGCATAACTGCCTGTCGATGGAGTCGCCGATACAAGGGTATAGCCGGTCGGCAGGGTTTCGCTTACGCTTACGCCGGTAGTTGCATCCGGCCCGTTATTACCCGCTGTAAGGGTGAAGGTAACATTCGATCCGGTGACCGGGCTAAGGTTATCCACCGTTATCGTGATTTTCCTGTCGCTGGCTGCCGCCGCCGGAGGAGCGGGAGAACTGCCTTTTTTACACCCGGAAATAAAAAGAACAATGCCTGTCATTACCACTAAAAACCTTTTCATAGTTGTCAATTTTTATATCAGCTTTTTTTAATTGAAGGAGTAAAGGTATTCGGTGATTTCAGCTTAAAATTGTAAAAAAGCGTAAATATGGCTATCTTACTTCCGGCAAAAATCTCTTCTCTCTATGGCGTCAATATGGTTTTCCCCGGGACCGGTACTTAAGAAGTACATTTCGGCCTACTTGCTCAGCGATTATAGTGAAGGCGGGATCGGGGACATCACTTTCGGTATGTATCCCATTGGCTCGGCGGTATTATGTTTTAGTTTGGACCAGCCGGCCATATGCAGGGAAGTGGGGTCTGAACAGCTCATCCGGCAGGCCAAGTTTAATTTCATTCATCAGTTCAAGCAACCCCGGTTTTACAGGATTATAGCCTGGCCTCAAAAAGTCTTGCATGTTATTTTTAAACCGTTTGGAGCATACAGGCTAATGGGCTTTCCTCAGAATTGTGCTTTTCCAGAACATGGAACTTCTTTATCCGATATACTGGAAGATGGAATACGACCTTTGTTAAACCAGATCGAGGATGCTGCGAACAACTCCAGCCTTGTCATTAAATTAGTGAATGATTGGTTGGAAAACCAGCTTCATAAAAATGAAAAACTGGATGTGACCCGTATCAGTTATGCCTGTACGATGATTGAAAAGAGTCGTGGCGCCCAGCCTATCGAACAATTAGCCCCCATTTTGTGCCTGTCCAAAAGAGTCCTGGAATACCAGTTCCAGGAAATGGTAGGCCTGTCGCCTAAATTATACAGCCGGATCACCCGGTTCAACTCTTTGCGGACAGGGATAAAAGATAAAAAAGTCACTGACTGGCAGGAATTGGTGTCGGAATATAATTACTTTGACCAGGCGCATTTTATAAAAGAATTCAAACGGTTTTCGGGAAGCCCGCCTACCCATCAACCTGATATCCGCGCTATTTTAAGTTGAGGACTTTTACTCCGTTCTCTTTTATTCCGTTCTCAGATTCTTCACGGGATTCATCAGGGCTGCTTTGATGGCCTGGAAACTCACGGTGGCCAGGGCGATCAAAAAGGCAAGCAACCCTCCCGTTACAAAGATCCATCCGTTGATGGGGAGACGGTATACATAATGCTGCAGCCATTGATGGACGAAATACCAGGCAAGCGGAACGGAAATAAGGAAGGCGATACCGATCAGCAGGACAAATTCTTTGGAGAACAGATAGACGATACTCGCAGCGGTAGCTCCCAGCACCTTGCGGATGCCTACTTCCTTTATTCGTTGAACAGCCATGAAGGAGGCTAACCCGTATAACCCCAGACAACTGAGGAATATCGCGATGGAAGCGAATATTTTGTAGATCCGGGATAGTTCAGCCTCTTCCTTGTAAAAGTTGGCGATCTTCTCGTCCAGGAATTGATATTCAAAAACATAATCGGGGTAGGTCTCATTCCAGATCTTTTCGACCTTCAGCATCGTAGCAGACAGATTGGCTCCTCCTATTTTTATTCCTGCAGCATTAAATCCTTTCTTAAAATTCATCATAAACACAGGGGCCATGGAATCCTTTAACGAGGCCGGGTGGAAATCTTTTACCACGCCGACCACCGGGCCTACCGCAAAACCATTCCAGAGATTGATCTCCTTATTCAGAATGTCGCGGGGATGGACAAAACCCAGCTTTTTGGCCAGGGTCTCATTGACCAGGAATTCCCGGATCGAATCGGATGTAGTGATATTGCGGCCTGCTGCCAGGGGCAGGGAATAGGTATCGAGATAATTGGCATCCACCCATTTGTCGATTGCCGCAAAGTCGATCCCTTTGGCCGCATGATCGAATGTAAACCCGGTCCACCAATTATCGTCATCGGCAGGAGCGGTATTGTTAAAACTGATCTGTTGGATATCCTTCACGGCCGAAAGCCGGTTACGCAAATAGGTGAGTTTGCTTTGGCCGGCACTATCCCCGGGAAAAGGGACGGTCACAATGGCCTCTTTACTAAAACCCATGCTGGCCTTCCCGAAATAATTCATTTGGCGGATGATCAGCAGGGTTCCGATGATCAGGGCCTGGGCAATCACAAATTGCAAAACGACCAGACCTCTTCTCAAACTAATGCCCCGGTTGGATTTAGCGGCCAGTTTGCTTTTTAAGGCTTCGATCGGATTAAAGGATGACAGAACGATGGCCGGGTAAAATCCTGCGAGCAAGGTTACGGCTGCTGTGACCCCCGCCAGGAATAAAATCACCTGTTCCTGCTGGAATACTTCGTAGGATAAAGGGATATCCAATGTTTTGCTGACCGGGACCATGAGCAGTATGGTGAACAGAACAGCGAGCAATACACTCGTTGTTACCAGTACCAGGGACTCCAGGAGAAATTGTACCCTCAATTGTTGGCGGTTTCCTCCCAATACTTTGCGGACTCCTACTTCCCTTGCCCGGTTAACGGCCTGGGCCGTAGAAAGATTTATAAAATTGACGCAGGCAATAAAAAGAATAAAGGCGGCGATCAGCCATAAGGTCCGGATACGGTCCCTGGTAATCATTTTTCCACTGAAATTCCCTCCCTTTGCGTCAAAATGGACTTCGCTCAGCGATTGTAAGACCTGTGTATTTTTATTATCTGCGGTTCTGTATTTTTTGGAGAAGACATTCAGACGCTGATCCGCGGAATAAACGGTCTCCCCGGACGGCAATAAAACATAACATCCATGTTGGCCATTGATCGTCCACCAATCGGTCGATTTTGAAAAAGAAGCGAGCGAATAGGGGATAACGATTTTAAGGTTGAGATCCGTATTGGAAGGAGGATCTGAAAGTACACCCGTTACCCTCAGCAATTCTTTATTGTTGAATTTTATGGAACGGCCCATGGCTTTTTTCCAGTCACCAAAATATCTGTCCGCCGTCGCCTTCGTCAGCACGGCAGAATGGGGATTCTTTAGCGCTTCTGACGGGGCACCCGCCAGCCAGACAAAATCGAAGATGGAAAATAAGGAAGGTTCAATCAGGAAAACTCCCTCCTTCTCCTTGAATTTTTTTTCCGTCTGTCCGGCTTGATTCAGGGCCAGCATTTGTACATTGGGCATCGAGAACAAACCCGTGCTTTGCCAATCCGGAAAATCGTTTTTCATAGCCGTGGGCAAAGGAAAGGGAACGGCAGAACCTATATCTTCTTTTCCAATCTCCTTCCTGTCGCCTTTTGTCATGACCCTGAAAATCTTCGCTTTATTCCGGTGATAACCGTCAAAACTCTCTTGATACCGGATGAAAATAAAAAGGATCAGGCAAACGGCAATACCCACACCAAGACCCAGGATCGTTATCAGGGAATAGACTTTGTTGGACGACAAATTCCGGAAGGCAGTTGTGAAATAGTTCCTGAGCATGGCAATGGCTTTTTGGAGCAAGCAGCTATAAAAATGCCAGTTTTTTAGATGTTGATTGCCAATGAATTAGAATTAGGCTGTCTAAAGGGATTGTCCGCTTTTAGTACGAAACTGTTCGTTTGTGAGACTTAGTGACTTGTCCTGGTATAGCTATACACGTGGTCTCGTCCTGCCTAGACCTGCCGGTGTGAATCTTATGCTAACCCGATCCGGGTAACTTTTGCCGTCCGGTGCGGCAGACCATCGATTTCCCTGATGTCTACCCGGTAACTCTCATTTTCCAGGTATTGTTCGATATAGGGCAGGTTGGGGGCATAATAAAAAGAACCCTGTCCTTTCAGAGAACGAAGGATACTCATGTATGTTTGGGCATACCCGGCTATATTACCATCTTTCCGTTGGTTATGATGTTCGAAGTGATTGGTGAAACCCAGGTGGCTGATGATCGTTCCCCATTTTTCTTCCTCATAAGTATAGTCGAGCCAATCCGATTTTTGTAAAAAGGGTTGGGAGGTGGTAAACCGGTCTATGCCATAGGCTTCTACACCTCTATGCCTTAGGTAATTAACCAGCAAACCTTTTTTGCCGCTGCCAATATCCAGGACAGGTCCTTTGATGGTAGCCAGGTCAATGCCGAACAGGTTAAGCTGTAATCCGGCGCTATACTCGGCACAGGTTACCCGATCCGCCATTTTTTTATCAGCAGGATTTAACAGGATGGAAAACGGATTCGTTTCTTTCAACCAGGATTGCAAATGGGAAAAATGCGCACGCGAAACGGTTTCGATAAATGTATCGTTATCGTCTTTCAGAACGCCTTTATCAGCAATGGCGGCATGGCCCTGAAAATTTTGCAATAGGGTGGAATAAATCGCCCGCAACCCCTTTTGCGCTTTTTTGTTGATGGAATAGAACTGATTCATCCGGCAAAATTCCTGAAGGGCTTTGTCCGTAATATAATCCAGTATGTGGTTCTCGGATTCCCTGCCCAGTTTACGGATCATCACGAAAATCTCCGGCGTGATACTGATAAAACCCATTGATTGGGTCAGGTCGGCAAAGAATATGTTTTTACCCCGGTTGCCTTCAAAACGCCGGTCAATGAGCTGCTTTAAGATTTCCAGATAAGTTGCTTTTAAATTTCCAAATGAATCGCTTTACGATTTTCATTTCGGAAGACACAAGCTACGCTTTTCTACCCAGGCTTACCCGGTTTAAAAAAATGCAACAGTTCATTCGCTATTTTTTGCGGATTGCCGCTATTATCGGCATCTAAATGGCCCAATTTCTCAAATTCAACCCGTTTGACCCCGGGTATGGAGGCTGCCGGGACGCCCGATAAATACAGTGTGGGTATGGGGCAGGCGAAGAAGTCGTGATTAATCCTTCATTTACCGAACCAACCAACATAAATCAGCAACAGGGTAACAGTATCATAAACTCCGTGAGAAATGATCACCACCCACAAATTACCCTTGGTTTTTCGCAGAATGGCCGTCCAATAGAGCCCTCCCAGAAAGGCGGAAAGAACACCCCAACTATCCTGCTGAATATGATAAAGCCCGAATAACAAACTGGTAAGCATTCCGCTGATCCAAAAGGAAGAGGACGAAGATGACCCAAACCAATTCCGGATGGTCGTTTGGATATACCCCCTGAAAGCCACTTCCTCATAAAATCCGGCGATGACCCAGGATGCAACAAGGGTAATTAGGAGGTTCAGCGGATGGCCTTTGATAAAATCATATTCGGTATAGGATTTTACAAAAGGGTTAAAGAAATGCAGGATAAACGGGATATAACCCCATTGAATAATGGCAACCCATAAGAGACCGGACCCAATGCCCGTTAAAAAGCCCGGAGCAGTAATTCTTTTTTTCTGCAGCCCTATCCACTCCCATGTTTTCTTTTGTTTTTTTAATAGCAGCCAGATAAATAAAAGACAAATGACGGCATAGGAATAAAAGGGAAGAGGAACAAAATGAGGGAAAAGGATCAAAAAACTGATGCAAATTATATCCAGGAGAATTTTTATCGTCCGTTTGTTGTTGATAAGGGCAAAGTTGTTGTTCATGAGGGCTGACTTATTGTTCTGGAAAACAAATAAACGGCAGAATCCCCACAAGATAACAATCGATCGATAAAAGGGCTGAAACTTCCAACGGAAAGGGGCTAAAAAGCAATAAACATTCAGGCTGTTGATCGTAAGTCTAATTTACCTTTTTCAAAGTTTGTATATACCAGGAGGAGCAGACTTTGCCATTGATCTCATCAACATAGGCACGGTTGCCTTTAATGATGACTTGTTTACTCCTGGGGGTTCTTTCTTTGTCAACTGGTTGGATGATATTGATCTCGAAAAATGAAGAGCTGGGATTGGAAGGAATTAATTCTATGGTCTTGTCGAATGCATAAGTCCGGATCCCTATTTTTTCAATAAGCTGCCGGGGCAGCATCACGGTATTGGAGGAATCAAGGATGATTTGTCTTTTAATGCGGGGTGAAAACGTACAGACGCTGCGGATAGGGGAATGCACCAGGTGCTGGTAATTATGACTATTATTGATGTATAAGGTCATCAGGTGAAAATCGGCAGGGGCCCTGCCGGTCAATATTTCGTTCTCATAGGTTTCTATGAAATAATTTATCCTGATACAGATAGAGTCTGCAGGGGTCCGTATACCTTCTTGTTCCTTGCCAATGGCTGGATGTTCGATCAGGGTTACAGATGGCGACCTTTTGGTTTTACCCGGGTTCAGCGTTATCAGGTTTCCGGATGCCGTCCAGGTTCCCTGATTTTGATAACTTGAATAAGTATACGGAAAAACAGGGTCGTTGGTCTTGAAAATAAATGTATTGTCAGGTCTCAGCTTCAGACTGATCGGGTAATTAGCATATTCTCCCGTCAGCTTGTTTGCCGTTGGCTGGCAAAAGGCGGAGAAGCCGGTTAAAATACTCAGGATAGTTAATGATAGCCGCATACATAAATATAAATAAAAAAAACAATCCCGTCAAATGACAACGTCCCCAACCAGAACCATAGCCTGGAGGGGACGCTGAAGATAAAAAGGTATTGTCTACGAACGATTAATGATGATCTCCGTTTCTGCCATTTCCATGACCATTGCCGTTGCCATGACCATTGCCGTTGCCATGTTCTTTTTTCCAATTATTATGTTCGGGGTGTCCCTTGCTCTCATAATATTTTGAATCATGGCTGTTGCGGATTATTTCCTGATCGTGGCGGCCTTTATAATCGGCATATTTTGCCCGGTAGGTTGCCGCATGACGATAAGGCCTTGGCTCATTGACCACAACTTTGTAACCGCTGTTTATATCATAATTGTTATAACGGCTGGGTAATGAACTGGTACGTCTCCAGCGCCCTCCGTCCAGATAGATATATTGACGGGCGGGAACATAATAATAGGCATCGATGTCAGGCATATAATAATAATCTACATGATCATAACCGGTTGGACCCCAGCCAGGCTGGTTGCCGATATTAGCCCTTACATCGATATGAACCTGTGCGGCAGCTTTTTGAAAAAGAAAGCCGCTGGCCAGTATGGTCGCTATTAAGAACAGCTTTTTGACGTTACTATTTGTTTGTGGCGAAATGCCTTTTGTCAGTTGTCTAATGTTATTCATTTTATGTATTAAGTTAATTGCTTATACTATTAGTATATATAAGCTACTTATGTAAGAGGCAGACAGAATTGCTAAATAGTATATGCAATTGGCATGCCATGCCCAATCCTATTAACGGAAATCGATCTTGATTATCTTTTTAAAAATTCAGCGTGAAACTCAGTTTTGCGGCAAATGGGGTGCCGGGGGTAAAACAGATCTCATCGACAGGAACTGCTTCACCTTTCAACCGGGTAAGCGTAGCGAATTGCGTTTCCTTCCATTTGGTATTTAAGACATTGTTGATCACCAGCCCGATCTCGTATTTGGGTTGGGTATAGTTGATCACGGCATCCGTTACAAAATACCCCGTTGCGGTCAGGCTATAGTCTTCATTGGCCGGCCGGTTACCAATATACCGGTAGCGCAGGCTGCCATTAAAACCCTTTTTACCGGTATAGGTTATGCCGCCAGAACTGGTCCATACCGGCGCCAGGGGAATATGATCGGCTCCTTTCGGGGCATCGGTCGCGCGGCCATGTGCATAGTTCAGATCAAGATCCACATAGATCGATCTGGCCGGTTGATAACGTCCGGAGAAATCCAGTCCAATACGGCGGGTCTTTCCGTTAAAGCTGATATCTCCTCCATCACCGTTGTACACAAATTCCTGTTTAAGGCCGATATACCAGACCGAAGCATTGATCAGGAGATTTTTCAGGGGTTTAAAGACCGTCCCCAGATCGACTCCATAGGCAGCTGGCAGGATGGCCATTCCCTTTTCCACCACGACAGCCCTGGTATCGTTTGAATGAAAACCCCGCCCGGTGGTCAGGTAAAACTGGGTTTCGTCGTTGAGATGATAATAGAAATTCAGTTTGGGACTAAGTGTATTTGCATTTGCTCTATAGACACCTGTTCCCGGTAAGGTCGTATCCCCTGCGAATTTATTGGTATAACGGTGATAGAACTGGTCGAACCGAAGCCCGGCATTGATGCTGAAATGTTCACTAAAGACAAAGGTTTCGCTGCCATAGGGCGCGATATCGGTTTGGCTGATATCGCCCAATTTTAGTTGCTGCAGAGTGATGAAACGATCCACTGTATGGGAGAGGCCCGAGTTATGGGTGAGATCGGTCCGGATATTAAGCCCGGCTTCCGTGATCAGTTTTGTTGTTCCGATATAACCGGTATGGTGGTAGCTGCCATTATAACCAAAAAGATCTCTCGCTTCTTTTTGGCGTATCTCATCACCATTCACCGTATCGACCAGGTAAAAAGTAAAGTTGGTATGGAGATCGAAATGGTAATTGGAATAATAAACCTGGTTCTTAAAAAGATCTCCGTTGCTGTTGGCTGTGATGAGCTGCGCGTTTATATTGGTCCGGTAGGTCTTACCGCCTTCGTAGGGATCGATGGTTCCGTAAAAGCCGATCAGATGGTCGGAAACGGCGCGGTCGGGAATCTGCCCGGAAGCATTCCATTTGCTCCAAAAGGTAGTTGCAGAAACAATAAGATGCGAATGTTCAGATATTTTGCCGTTGTATTTGGTGAACAGGTTAAACCGGTTAAAATGCTGCGGGTTATCAAAATAGGAATCCGAATACCGGTATTCCGAGGCCACATACCAGGACTGTTGACGTTCTCTGGCCTTTTGCCCAAGCAGGTTGAACATTCCAAGGCCACGGAAAGTAGTAAACATCCCTCCTTCCAATTTGATACTGTTACCAGGCAGAGAGCTCTTTGTATTAAAATCCACGAAGCCTGTAGTGGCAAAATCCCCTTTGGTGACGGTGTAAGGGCCTTTTTTAAAATCCACGCTCCCGATAGTTTCCGGGATAATAAAATGACTGTCCGCGAAGCCCTGGCCATGGGCATGCGAGGGCATATTGATGGGCAGGCCATCCACGTCCATTCTGAAATCTGTGCCATGATCCGCGTCGAAACCCCGTAGGAAGATCTGTTCGGCCTTGCCGCCTCCCTGGTGTTGCCCGATCACAATGCCGGGGATGATGCGCAGCACTTCCTGGGAGTTGGTGACGCCCCGCATGGCAATATCCGTTCTGCTGATCATCTGGTATTGCTCTCCGGGATGTGATGATACGGTCACCGAACTTAATTCTATATTGGACGCGGCAAGGCTTACCCGGTAGTTTTGGGTTTTAAACTCCGCAAAAGACAATGTTTTTGCCTGGTAACCGATCGATGAGAAACGGATCTGTTCCGGAAGGTGACTAATATGACGGAAATAAAAATTACCCGATTGATCCGTTATTCCGGTTGTCTTCCCCGGCAGTAACAGGATGCTTACTCCTTCCACCGGCTGCCTGCTTTGGGCATCCGTAACATTACCTTTTATGACCGATTGTGCCAGGGCTGGTTGTAAGGAACAAAAAAAGACAGAAAGGAAAAATAATACATTGCGTAAATAGGTAAATGGCATGTAAAATGAGAATAGTTTTGGGAACTACAGGCTAAATTTACGGATAAATTGACATATTGGATGTATATGTATTGCCCTCCATTTTCTTTTAACTGTTTTTATATACGGCTGCGAACTCCCGGGCAAAGGTTTCAAAATTTGTTTTCCCGTTGGTCACGGATTTGTGCAGGCGGTAATCTTCGAACAGTGTCCCATTTCGTAAGGAAATACCTATTTCCATTATATAGATGGTTGCCATTTGTTCGCTCAATCCGTTTTGCAGCATGCCCTGCAGCAACGCGTCATCGGAAAATTCCATCCAGGACAAATCCGGAATGTTAAGGGCCTGACCCAGGATGGAGGCTATTTGTCCCCCGTTTTTTTCATCGCTTGCCAGGTACCGGACATTTGTGCCGGTAAAATACAAAGAATCCAAAGCCTCGGCTGCCGCTGCCGCAATATCCTGTGGATGAGTCAGGACCATATTGACGGAGGCGTCAAAATTATTCCCGATGATATGCTGATGTTTGATCATCGGCATGGCCCCGAAGAAATTAGTATAGAACATCCCGGGACGAAGATGTAATACATTCGTTCCGTTTATTTCGTCCATTTTTTTCTCGACAAAATGATTGGAGCCGGTCGGACCTGAACCCTTAGGGTCATGGGCGCCGATGCTGCTCAGGTTTACTATATGCCTGACGCCGGTTTCCGCAATGGCCCCGGCATATTTTTCACCAACCGACCGAATATATCCCTTCAGATCGTCAGTGACATAATTGGGCGGGATCATGGTGTACACTGCGTCTGCCTGGTCAAAGGCCCGAAGGAGGAAATTATAGTCCTCTATGGATCCGATCGCCGCGGTTGCCTTTAGTCCTTCGATGTCTTTTGTTTTTTTGGGGTCATGGCTGATGACAGTTACCTGATGTCCTTTTGCTGTTAATCTTTCGGTGAGTCTGCTGCTGATATTCCCCAGTGACCCCGTTACGGTAATCTTACTCATTTGGTTGTTTGTTTATTTTCGATAACAAAGGTATATTTGTACTTACTAATAAACCAGTACTTACCCTAAAGTATGTATCCATGACCAAGGTGAAAGAAAGCTCAACCCTCCAGGCAAATAAAAATTTAGTGTTTGCGCAATGTCCGTTAACCTATGTGATGGACCGGATCGGCGGTCATTGGAAACCCATTATATTATTCCATTTATTGACGGGCAGCAAACGGTACGGGGAATTAAAAAGAGCGATCCCCGCCATCACGGAAAAGATGCTGATTCAGCATCTCAAGGAATTGGAGGCGGATAGACTGGTGATCAGAAAAGCGAAACCTGTGGTACCCCCTCATGTTACTTATAGCCTGACCCCTTCGGGGGCTGGGTTAAAACCCGTTTTGTATGCCATGGCTACCTGGGTCGTGGAAGAAAGCAAACGGAATTCCAGGACGATTTCAAGGAGCCTGAGCGATTTTCCTTCCAAATAAAATGTATTCAGCGTGGATTTTAATTCGTATATTAAGAAGAAAAATATGAAATTCCTTTTTACTTTTTTCTTTTCCCTGGCCTTTCTGGCCGGCGTGTCCGCTCAGACAAAGACTATGGATAGCCTTTCCACTTCAAGCAATTCGGGAGGTTCCGTCAAAGAGGAGGAAACGATTACCAAAATCCTTGACGCCTTTTTTGTAGCCGGATGGAATACACATGATGCACCCACTTTTTCTATGGCATTTACTGACGATGCCGACTTTACCAATGTAGTCGGAATGGGTGCTCATGGTAGAGCTGAGATAGAAAAATTCCATGCCAGGATATTTGCCACCTGGTTCAAGGATTCAAATCTGAAGATCACCGGTAAAACAGTTCGTTTTATCAAACCGGACGTAGCCGCAGTCGATGTTTTATGGGAAATGACCGGGGCAAAGCTGCCAGGCAGACCCGAAAATGAATTCCGAAAAGGCCTCGCCAATCTGATCATGACAAAGACAGGCGATAAATGGCGCGTCATTGTCATGCATAATATGGATATTCCCGTCAATCCTCCAGGGAAATAGAAAGCCTCCTACGAAAGGGAAGGCCTTTTGCAAATAAAGCTGCCTTAAAATTTGCAGAGGATCCCGAAGGTACAGAAAAAGGAGCCCTCAATTTTTTCCGTATGCATTTTTGAACTGATCGTGACATTAGTAAGCTGAGTGGTGATCAGTATCTGTTCCGGGTTTACAGGTATCGCATATACGGGCACCACACTGAAAGTGAAACGGCCTGCTTCATAACTAAGCGGCAGGCTGAATTCATAATCCAGGAATTTAAAGGCCGCGGCATTCTGCACCACTCCGGAAACAAGAGCCGTTCCGGTAACGGGTGTTTTGCCTTTTCTGGCTTTGGAATATCGCCTCTTTTTATAATAATCGCTGTAATAATTCTGCGTACTGGCATTAGCCGTGAAGGTCGGCGTGAATTCCAGGTTATCATTCAGAACATAGAAGCTGTGGGAAAGACCGAAAGCGCCGGCAAAGTCAGATTTGTTGCCGATGTTGAGAGATAATTCCATAGTTGGTTTGATGAATCCAAAATCATAGGCATTCGAGTAACCGATAGTTCCTTTCATCTCAGCCCGGACATTCGTACTGTTGTTATTGTACCAGTATTTGGTAGCGGTTAACGATCCTTCATAATTGCCTGCTTCAAAGGCATAACCTGCATCCAGGGCTGTCATGTCAATGCGGGTCTCTCCGGAACCGGTCATATAACCCAGAGCGAGATCAGCAAAAAAACCGCCTTTATGAAAAAACCCGATACGGGGTGACATATAAGGAATGGCTACCGAATCTTTCCTGCCCAGATAGACATTGTCATTTACATAAGAGAGCTCTGCTTCAAAATGAGAGTGCCTGGGTTTTTTCTTTGTATCCGCCGAATCTTTTATGGATGTCCCGGGAATGGAAGCTGTGGTCGTCTGTATGCCCGATGGGTCTTGAGCAATTGTATCGGTTCTCTCCTGTGCGGATAAGGACTGAACGGATAAGAACAGACTCCCTGTCAATACAATGCATGGAAGGGAAATTCGCATATGATCAGTAGTATTGGGTTGGTAGAATAAAGGGTAACGGGTGATGAAGTGTAGGGATAAAGAAATACCGGGTCCTTTTTAGGGATAGCCGGTATTCCTTTTCGGTATCAGCGGTTAATTGCCGCTGGCGTCTTTTTTCAGATCGGTTTTGTCATTTTTCAGATCACGTTTGTCGTGTCCTACATCCTTATGGTCCTGGTGAAGGTCCTTGCGGTCTGCATTGCGGTCGGTCCTGTCCTTATTCAGATCTTTTTTCTCTCCATTGATCTGCTTCTGTTCTGCATGCGCATCCTTATAGTCCTTATTGGCAATATCCTGGTTCCTTTCCTGGCGATCCTTGCTTATAGCGGCTTTGTCCTTACCAATGTCCTTATTGTCCTTCTTAAGATCTTTTTTATCATGGTGAATATCCTTACGGTCATGGTGAATATCCTTACGGTCATGATGGATATCATGCAGATCATGATTGATCCGGTGGGCATTCTGAGCCTGGGCTACGCTACCCAGACTAAGGATGGCTGCTGTAAACAAAACGGCTGATGATTTCATTTTTGGGTTTTTAAAGTGAAAAAGAAAATTCATAAACCTATTGACGGGAAAAGAGGGGAAAAATTTAATCGGCAATCGCCATTAACGAGCCGTTAACGATGCATTAACCAGCCAGACCCACAAAAAAGACTCCGGATCTTTTTTCATTATTCCTGTGCTTTTATATGCAAGACCATTCCTCCCCCACCCGTCAGTGTGGCCGTTAAGACATCTATTCTTTTGACTACATGGACTTCCTTCACCAGGTGATTTGGTTCCCTCACGGCATCGGGTGCATCAGTATACAACGTTGCCGTATAAGCGCCTTCTTCCAGAAAGTCAAGCGGTATTTTTAGCAGCCGCGGATGGTGATCGGTGATTGCGCCGACATACCAATCCTTTTTTTTTCGTCTGGCGATCAAGATATATTCACCCACTTTAGCGTCCAGCACTTTGGTTTCGTCCCAGACCGTCGGCACCTTCTGCAGAAATTCAAAACCCGGCTGTCCTTCATAGGCAGCAGGATAATCGCATACCATTCCGAGATAACTTTCCAGTACCACATACATGGCCAGCATATGACAACGGGTACCCAGCATGAGGGGGCGGGTGTATTGAATGACGAATTGGGAATCCGTAACCGAGCGGAAACCTCCAAGATGGAAGTCTGTGGGACCGGCCAGCATTCTGGTGAAAGGGAAATTGATATCGTGATCCGGGTTGACTCGTTTGCTCCATTTATTGGCTTCATAATTCAGCGTGCCTTCCCTTGTAAATTCATTGGGCCAGGTGCGGCTGAGCCCCGTGGGTTTATAAGCCCCGTGGAATTGAATATGAAGATGATGTGCGGCTGCTTTTTGCAGGATCTCCGTTTGAATATTGACCATTTCCTGATCGTCCCGGTCCATGAAGTCAACCATCATCCCGCTGATACCCCACTTTTCAAACCGGGCAAAGGCTGAATCCAGTTTGGGATATAAGGCGGCCCAATGAACCCAAACTCGGATACCTACACCTTTACTATGGGCATAGTCACAAACTTGCTGCATGTCCAGGCCGGGTACCGCCCTGGTCGGGTCGGCATGCGGACCGGGCATAAATCCTGCGCCATCGTTCACATACCATTCATGCAGACCATATTCTACCACAGAATGATATTCCAGCCCAGTCCTTGCACAGAAATCGATATAATACTGAGCCGTTACAAAATTATTTCCGGGTGCATTCAGTGTGTCGGGTGTCACATTGCCGTTCCACCAGGGAAAAGTGGTCTTCCCCGGTCTGATCCAGGACAGGTCTTTTATCCGGCAGGGTTCGTTGAGATCGGTAATTATATTCGACTCGATCAGTGCGCCGATGCGGTCGCTAATAAGCATTACCCGCCAGGGGCTTGAATGGGGAAGGATGGCCTTTACCTTATTCTCCGTTTGCCCCGGCAAAGGAGAAAGGGTTCCCCTCAATACACCATTATGTTTGACCAGGTACATGCCGGCATAGTCGACCAGCGCCGCTTCTGTAATGCCCATGTAAATAGTATTTTTCTCAACCGGGAACTCCAGCAGCACCGGCATATCCATCAATGTATCCGGTTTTACTGACTGCCATTGAATATGCGTATACTCCCCTTCGTGAGAAGTGGTAAAACCTGGCAGGAACAAAGCGTGCACCAACGGATCACCAACGAGATTAAATTGCGTGCTCTCCCTGGTGAGGATAAAGGAATCCCGCCCGGGTTGGCGGGGGAATTCATAATGAAATGCAATCCCGTCATTAAAAGCACGGACCACCAGGATTACTTGTCGGAAGGGCCTTATCGATTCCGACAAGGGGATCCTTACTTCCCTGTAGGGATCATTTACCTGGCTTGTTTTACCGACGATCAGCGAATAGGTTTCCCTGCCCTGACGGAAAACAGGGTTTTTGAATGACAGGTTCCCTTCAAAATCATTTTCCCCTTTGAAGGAAAGGGATAATTCGCTTTTGTCGATAAGCAGATGTCCGTTATAGGAGATGCTGTAACCGGCCCGATTGTTCGTCAGAAAGAAGGTAAAATGAAGATTGCCGGAAGGGGAAGTAAGCCTGATACTGCTGCTACTACCCCTTGCTGTATGTGCCGTCCGGGGCAGCAAGGGAAAATCCTTTCCCTTTGTAATCAGGGAATGGAAAGTCAGGATTGTCAGAAAAATATAAAATGGAAAGGGGCTTTTCCTGGTATTCATATTTGTATTGTTTAATGCTCCGGCCAACTGTCCTGTAAACAAATATAACGTATCCTCTCCTACGTAGTACGCTCAAGTGTGGATCATCAGTCCTTCTGTCAGTGCCGCTTTTACGATGCCCCATCTTTGTTCGGGTAATTCTTCTTCTGCCATGGCCATATAAAGAGTAAAGACAGGTTCCGGTGCATTGTGTTTCCGGGGCCTCATCATATTCCGGTATATTATCCACTTCTGTCCGGGTGGCCATGTAAAAATGAAAATCGAAATGCGGCTTATCGTAGATATCCTCGGGAGGGTGACCATGGGGATTCCAGTCCATCACTGCATGATCGAAAGGGGTTTTGGCCTTCTGGGCAGGCAGTTCCAGTTCGTACTCGTAACCATGATGTATGTCATCGCCTTCCGGAAGATTCGTTAAAGTGCCAGGCTTCAGCGTGATTCCAACCGCTAAGGGAACATTGTTCTGGTCCAGTTCGACGGTGGTATAGGCCGCTCCGCTCCCAATGGCTGTTTCTTTGCCTTTGAAGGTTCCTCCTTGATGGTTGTCGTTCTTTTTGCAGGATACGACGAAAAGAAAGGAAGATAAAAGGATGGCCGGTAAAATTTGTTTCATGATAGTTTTTTTTGAATTGATTGTTTTTCAGCGTGTTAATCAGGGCACAAATTTGCAGGTAATAGTGCGGGGTAAGAAGGCCAGGCTGTTCGAATTGTAGGTTTTACCGGTTCAAGTTCATAAAACCGGTGGCCAAATGATTTTAAGGCCTTATTGGGTTTTTAAGCTTAGCTTACAGCTTATGCTACTAATTCTGCCGGTACTTTTAACCCTTGTTATTCTCCTGTTTTTCTTCTATAAAAGGAATGGCCATACCGAGTTATATAGCGAAGGAGTCCGCAATGAAAATGAAGGCCGTTATGGTCAGGCACTGCACAATTATGAGGACGCATTGAATGAGATCCGCAAGCTTAACCGCAATGATAAGTTTGGCAAAAAGATCGCGGAAAGGATCAAGATTTTGCGCACAACGATCGACTATGAACGGAATTTTGGTGACCGCAGCATTTCCTGATCCGGTGCGTGCCTGAATAAATGTTCTGCGTATAAATATAGAGACCTGTTCGTTAAAGAGTTTAATAATGAATATCCTTGAAACTCTTCATCAAAAATATGGTTTGTGTCCGCTGCAAGATGGTCGTGAAGGACGAGTTGACCAAACTTGGCCTGCGGTATGCCATAGTTGAGTTGGGTGAGGCAGAGATTTTGGATTCTATTTCCTCCCTGCAGCGGGAACAGTTTAAGATAGCCCTGCTTAAATCCGGGCTCGAATTAATGGACGACAAAAAAAGCGTACTGATCCAGAAAATAAAGAATGTCATAGTTGAGGTGGTGCATTATTCAGAAGAACCCCTGGCCATTAATTTATCCGATCTTTTAAGCCAGAAATTAGACCACGATTATACCTATCTCGCCAATCTCTTTTCGGAAGTACAGGGCATTACGATCGAGAAATTCTTTATCTCCCATAAGATCGAACGGGTAAAGGAATTGCTGGTTTATAATGAACTTAACCTTACAGAGATTGCTTATAAGATGCATTATAGCAGCGTAGCGCATCTTTCCACACAGTTTAAGAAAGTGACCGGTCTTACCCCCACCCATTTCAAAAAACTTAAGGATAAAAGACGTTCCATGCTGGAGGATATGTGATAATCAACTTTGAATCAAGACAATCAGTTAAATATGTTACCTAGTAAAATATTGATCATAGCCACTTCCCAGGCTAAAATGGGAGAGAGTCCCCGTAGAACAGGAATTTGGCTGGAAGAGCTGGCTGTTCCGTATTATATCTTCCGGGATGCGGGGGCTGTCATCACCCTGGCTTCTCCAAAAGGAGGAGAAATTCCGCTGGATCCCAAAAGCGAATCTATAATCGTTTCCACCTCGACCACGCGGCGGTTCCAGAAAGATGTGGAAGCCAGGTCCTGGTTGTCAAAATCAGTTTCCTTAAACAACCTAAAGGCGGAAGATTTTGACATGGTATTCCTTCCTGGGGGGCATGGCCCTATGTGGGACTTTCCCGGTAATAAGGCCTTAAAAGATTTACTGGAAGATTTTTACCGGCAGCATAAGCTCATCGGAGCCGTTTGTCATGGAGTTGCCGGCCTGGTGGATCTGGAAGACAGATTGGGAAATCCTTTGGTTAAAGGCAAGCAACTTACGGCTTTCAGTAATACCGAGGAAACAGTCTCAGGACTGACGGACATTGTACCATTTTTGCTGGAAACAAAACTTATATCCCTGGGCGCCCTTTATAACAGACGTCCGGATTTTGAAAGTTATACGGTGACGGATGGTAATATCATTACCGGTCAGAACCCTGCCTCTGCCAAGGAAGTAGCTATGAAATTGCTTGCTTGCCAGAAAGATTTATCGAAGAGGGCCGAACCTGTGGTTTATTGAAATAATTTATTCTTTCCCGGGTTGTTGGGCCATATCGAAGGAGAGCATGAAACGTGTCCCGGTTCCCTCCTCTGATAATACATCAACGGTAATTTGATTAGACTTTAGGATTTCCAGGGTGGTGGAAAGTCCCAAACCCATGCCGCCTGGCTTATTGGTGAAGTAAGGCTGGAATATTTTCTTCAGATTTTCTTTTTGGATACCTATGCCATTGTCTTTTATTTCGAGGATACATTTCCCGTTGATGGATCTGGTGATCAATTGTAATCTTCCCTTTCCGGCAGTCATGGCATCGATGGCATTGATGATAATATTGGTCAGCGCCATTTTTATTTTTTCTTTGTCTCCCTGTATTTTGCAATCTCTGAACGAATAATTTTTGCTGATCAGGATATTTTTTAGCAGGATCCGGTCTTTGGTCATGAAAAGTACCTCGTCGAGCAATTGATGGATGGAGGTTGACGTAATCCCGGTTATCCCGGCAGATTGACCAACAGTCAGCAGATCCGTGACCAGGTCATTGATCCGGGTTGAAGCACGTGTGATAATGTCAAGATAAATTTGTTGGTCAGCGTCCAGCACGGAAGATTTAAGCATTTCGGCAGCCAGATTGATATTTGATAAGGGATTCCGGACCTCATGTGCCAGACTGGAAGTAAATGCACCAGACTTGGCTGGATTGGGTATGGGCCGTAATTGCTCTATTTCAGGAAGGATTTGGGAACTGAACAGTTTAGCCGGCAACGAATGACTGCGTAACTGGTTGACAATTCGGGGGAATGTTTGAACTTCCATAATATATAGATTTTAATATTAGGTAAAACGTATTTTGGGTATACGTACAATACTGCCCTAAAGATGCATTTATTCAGGGGTATGGGTGTTATACGTTTAAAGGAATTTGTTATACTATTCACAGATAGGGAAGGAAAAGCGAAGAAACAGGGAAGAAATAAGCGTCAGTTGACGGATACTGGGAAATCGGGGGAACCGGGATGTAAGAGCAAAGTGACTTTAAGCTGGTATCCTTCGCCCGGGGTAGAAACAGTTTTAACGCTACCCTGATGCAGTCTGGCCCTGTTCATAATGTTTTGTATACCTACCCCCTTTTTTTCGGCTGACAGATCGGCACCTTCCCCATTATCCGAAATCAGCAGGCGGATCTCATTTTTGTGCCTGGTCAGGGAAATTGTGGCCAGGCTAGCCTTGGCATGTTTGAGGATATTATTCAGTTGTTCCTGAATAATCCGGAAAATATCCAATTGTAATTTTTCAGACAGCTCCTTTTCATCAAGTACTTCCATCCTGTATTCGATTTTGAGCGGATGGACCATTTTGTATTCATCAAGCAGGATCTTTATACTATCGGATAAACCCATTAAATGTGGGCCGGGATATGTCAATGTTTTGGAAATTCGCCTGATCTCCTCTATTACTGTCACTATATATTCCGAAGATTTTTCAAGGAGCATGTCCCTGTTCTCTTCATCTGTTTTGGCCAATTCTATATATAATTTTGTTGCGCCCAGGATCTGGTTGAGGTTGTCATGCAGTTCTTCCCCGATTTCAGATCTTTCCTTCTCTTGTGCTGCCAGTACGGAACTGGCAATTTCCTTCTGCCTGTTTAATCGTTCATAGGATAATTTCCGTTCGCTTTCCAATAATTGAAATTCGACCGATTTCCGCGCAGTGATATCCTGGGTTGCACCGATCATCCGGAGGGCTTTTTTATTCCCGTCATATACAATATGCCCCCGGTCATGTACAAAAACGTAATCCCCGCTGGCTTTTTCAAACCTGTATTCATCTTCCCATGTACTGGAGGAGCCTTCACTGATTATTTTTGATAATTTATTCAAAACACGGTTCCTGTCATCGTCATGAATATGATCTTCCCAGAAACGTTGAGGAATAAAGGCATTCTCGATGGGATAACCAAAGAGGCGTTTGTGGCCCTCATCGATCCAGAATAATTGTCTTTCTTTAAAATCCCATTCCCAAAGACAATCGTTCGTCACCTCGGTTACAAAACGGTAAAGCTCATTCAGGATCTTTAGATGCTGGATGGTGATGCGCTTATCGGTGTATAGAACTTTGCTGACCGATTGCCTCGCGCCATGGTCGTTTAAGTAAGGTTTAATGGTCATGATACTAAATACATGTTCCCCCTTTTGATCCTGCAACTTTCATTCCATATGCTTAACGGAGGCTGCTCTTATTCATATCCGCTCTTAATGATCGTTTGGATCATCTTAAACCGGCCATTTGGCTTAATATAATTGGAGGAATGTGCAGGTATGATGATTCCCTGGCCGGATTGGAGCAGATTCGACACTTTGTCAATGACGATCTCGGCCTTTCCTTCTATGATTTGGGCAAAGGTGTCAAAAGGCGAAGTCTTTTCCGTTAATCCTTCCCCGCTGTCAAACGACATGATACTGATATTTCCGGTAGATTTTTTGATAATGGTTTTGATCACCACGGAATTGGGTACATATTCTATGATCTCCACAATGATGTGAGAAGTTGATTTTTCCAGTTCTGTGGTATCGTTCTTTTGTACTTTATTTATTTCAGTCATGGCAGTATCTTTTTTAAGGGTGCAGCCTCAGTTTTTAAGGCCAGTGGACCCCATGGGTGTAATGTACCCTTAGTTTACCCCAATTATGTTATAAGTCTGAAATAAAAGGTTATATGATTCACACATTTACAAACTTTTACCTTCCTATCTTTATGGCCTAACCGGAATACCTGCCGGTAATTGACAATCACCCGAATGAAGTTTGTATGACAAACAAAAAACATATACTGGCCATCTCTGGCAGCCTGAGCCGCAGTTCAGTCAATTACCGCCTGATCAGGGCACTTGCTGCCTTGTACTCAGATCAACTGGAAATCGTTCTTTTCGAAGGAGTAGGGGGGCTGCCTCCTTTTAATCCGGAGGATAACGACGATGATAATGAGAAAGTAGCCAGACCGGTAGCCGAATTCCGCCGGAAAATCCGGAACGCAGACGGTGTATTGATCTGTACTCCGGAATATGCTCATGGAGTTCCGGGAAGCCTGAAGAATGCCATTGACTGGACCGTCTCGACCAGCGAGTTTTCCCATAAACCCACCGTACTGATCACTGCTTCCACCGATGGAAGATTTGCACATCCGGCCCTGCTGGATATCTTAACGGTCATAGAAGCGGAGGACATCGGTCAATTGAACCTGTTGATCCAATTTGCCCGGACAAAGATCAGTGAAGATAATGTGATCACCGATGACAAAACCCTTGTTGAGCTGAAGACGCTGATGGGGCGGTTCATAAGTAAGCTAAATAGTTTGTAAAATCGGGGCAGTTTGTGGAAATACTTCTACACTACCCTTATATTCCCTGTTTGTATTCTTTTTGTTTTTTTATTCTCCCTGATTTTTATTCTTCCTGATTTTTAAGGGATTGTTTTTCCTCCATTACCTTGATCTCCGTTTTGTCCTTTTTAATATCCAGCCGGATCAGTCTGAACAAACTCATATATATATTCGCTATCCAGACTAAGGCAAACCCCGAAATAAGATATCCCCTCCAATCCATGAACAGCAGTTTGAATCCGGTAAGGAGCAGGATCAGGATGGTTACATAATGGCTAAAACAATACTCACAGGTGAACAGATAACAGAATTTTCTTTCCAGTAAGGTTTTACCAGTGGTGCTTCTTTTAAGAAAATATTCCCTGGGCTCCCGGAATACCTCTTCCTGGGTAACGGTCCAGGCAATACAGGCAACAGGGAGGGCCAGCAGGAAAAGCCAACAAATTTGTATGGTGAGCGGCATGCCTGAAATATCCAAAAACTGCTCCAATTTAAATTTTTTAGCGAATACCCAAAAAATCTGCAAAAAACACCCCAAAAAATACTCAAAGAACACCCTAAAAGAAAACTCAAAAAAAATCCCCCAAAAATATTGTGCAACCAAAACGTTTCATTTATATTTGCAACCAAAAGGTTTCACTATATATGAGAAGAGACGTATTCCAGGCAATTGCCGATCCGACAAGAAGAGCGATCATCAACCGCATCGCTCACCATCCGCTGAATGTAAATACCGTGTCTGAACAATTTGACGTAAGCCGGACGGCCGTTTACAAGCATATCAAAATATTGACCGAATGCGGGCTGATCGTGATCAAACAGCAGGGAAGGGAAAGATTCTGCGAGGCTCGCCTGGACAAATTGAGCGAAGTATCGGATTGGGTGGAGCAATACCGTCAACTCTGGAACCACCGGTTGGACGCTCTTGATAAATATCTACAGGTATTGCAGGCGGGGGGGATTGGGGCGGCGCCCAAAAAAAATACAGCCAAAAATATTGGACCCGCCAGCAAGAAAATTGCTGACAGGAAAATTGCCGACAAGGGAATTGCTAACAAGAAAATTGCCGTAAAGAAAGCTGCCGGCAAGAAGGTTGCCGGCAAGAAACCCCCCCATAAAAGAATGTCTTGAATTACCCCTTAGAATGTCGTAAATACAACCCTCTTGACCGGAAAGTTTCTAATAGTTTTGATATCGATATCGCAACACCAACCAAACAGAAAAAAATGGAACAACAAACAACGCTGCTGCACAAACCCAAAAAAGAACTGACTATTATCCGGATCTTCGATGCTCCCCGGGAAATGGTATTCAAGGCATGGACCCATGCCGGACATCTGGCCAATTGGTGGGGCCCGGCCGGGTTCACAAATCCAGTTTGCCAAATAGATCTTCGCCCGGGCGGAGCCATCCGTATCGATATGAAGGGGCCGGATGGAACGGTATTTCCCATGTCAGGAACATTTCGCGAGATCATCGAACCCGAACGACTCGTTTTTGTTTCCACGGCCATAGCGGACGAAAATGGCATCCCTCAGCTCGAAGCACTCAATACGGTCACTTTCGAAAATCAGAACGGTATGACAAAACTTACACTGCATGTAACCGTTACTAAAGCTTCTCCTGCGGCGGATCAGGCCATCAGTGGAATGTCCGGAGGATGGAATCAAAGCCAGGATCGTTTGGCCGCTTATCTGGGTGAATACTATCTAAACCAGCATTGAACCAACTTTTTTACGACAACTTCATCCTTCAACGGTTAACCACAAAAACACCAATCATGAAAAAGACAAACACACTTTACTGGATCTTTACCGGACTTTTGGCCGCTCTCATGCTGATGTCAGGCATCACTAATCTGATGGTCGTCCCCGATGCCGTAACGATCGTCACCACTCACCTGGGGTATCCCAAATATTTTATTCCCTTTCTCGGATTTGCAAAAATATTGGGCGTGATCGCTATATTGGTCCCGGGATATCCACGGATCAGGGAATGGGCTTATGCAGGTTTTGTATTCGATCTGATTGCGGCTATGTATTCCAGTATAATGGTAGGTGATCCAGCCAGCGGATGGGCGACTCTTTTTATCGGTTTGGCCTTGATTGCCGCTTCATATATTTATCATCATAAGCGGTTACAGGCAAAAGGTATTTCCCTGAGTTATGCCGTCTAAGCACTTCCCAACGCTACCTAATGATTACAAAGGATTCCAAACGCTTCCAATAAGTACGGGTTCTAATTCTTCAAATCTAAGAACGAAGAAAATGGTAGAAGTTTTTAAGACCAATGTAAATAACCTGGATCATGCCGGTTGGCTGGTCGACCGGATCCACCGGACCTTTCCCGGTTACCGGGCCAATTTCGATCTGGACGATTGTGACAGGATCCTTCGCGTGCAATGCATGGCAGGTTTTATCCAATCCGATTTCGTGATCGGCCTGGTAAGGGGATTCGGTTTTGAGGCAAGCATCTTGCCGGATGAGATCGTTTCACTTATGCGGGTGGCATGAGATGGTTCCGATACCTCAGATGGCTCCGATGGCTCCGAAGGGGTGACCAAAAATAAATATCAACTAATATTAGTATGAGAAAGATAATATTTCAAACAATGGTCACCCTGGATGGCTATTTCAAAGGACCTGACCATGATATAAGCTGGCATATTGCGAATGAAAGCAATCAGGGAAAGAAGAGCCCTGATCCAAAGGAAGGGGCTGATGAAGTGGTTGAAGGATATACCGAGGATTTTTTGAGCACGGTGGACACTTTTCTTTTCGGCAGGGTGACCTATGAATTAATGGCTTCATATTGGCCCTCCGATTTTGCCCTTAAGGATGATCCGGCCACGGCAAAAGTGATGAATACCACGCCAAAGGTTGTTTTTTCAAGGACACTGGATACTGTCGGATGGCAGAATAGCCGGCTGGAAAAAGGCCATATCGGGCAGGAGATATCCAGACTGAAAGAGCAACCCGGAAAGAACATCGCGATATTCGGAAGTTCCAATCTGGCCATGAGCCTGATTCCTTTTAAATTGATCGACGAATTCCGCATTATCATAAGCCCGATTGCCCTGGGTAGGGGAACTCCCTTGTTTCATGGGATAGAAAATAGACTTAACCTGAATTTGGTAAAGTCTACTTTATTACCGGGGGGGAGAATAATGCATACCTATGTACCTGTTGAAGATTAGCCTATAAGATTGAGCCAAACTGCCTATTTTTGATCGACGCATTCATTTAATGTAGAACCAATGCTCGACCCTGAAAAAATAGCGCATTATTTGTCCCGGTTCCGGGAACTCAGTCTGGAAGACCTGATGGGGATCATGGATCTGTTTGTTCCCCGCAGGTTATCCGTCGGCGAGGTCTATATCCGTAAGGGCGCGGTCCAGGATAAGATCGCTTATATAAAGAAGGGGATGATTCGGGTATTCTCGGTCAAACCTTCCGGTGAGGAGGTGACCGTTCTGCTGCGCTGGGAAGATCAATTTTTCAGTTCCTATGATGCCACCCTTCTTCATCAACCTTCCCGCTTTATCTATCAGGCCATCGAAGAGACCGAATTACTGGAAACGGATTATTCCGTCCTGATGGATTACCTGGATAATACGCCCACCTTTGCCCGCGTCAAACATTATTTTCTACTGGAAATGCTGGCCGAATCGATGGTTCGCGTGGAATCCTTTATTCTCCTTACTCCCGAAGAACGGTACCTGAAACTGATCCGGGACAAGCAGGACATCGTGCAACGGGTCCATGATAAATATATAGCTACGTTTCTGGGGATCACTCCGGTATCGCTCAGCCGGATCCGTAAAAGGATTGCAGGGAGACCTGCTTAATTAACCTTTGTTAATTCGACGGAGCCTGTGGCAGCCTAATTTTAGGGTCTTAAAATACCCTATATGGAATCTTCTTCTTTTCTGCCTTCAATACGTGAGATCTTTTCCCGGACAATCGGTTTTTCCCTGGTTTATTATTTTATTATCGCCGGCTCTGCCTTTGTGCTGTTCTACCTGCTGCTGAATACCAGGGTCGTCAAAAATAAGATCCAGAAAAAAAGCGCATCCCGCAAGGACTTCGTCCGGGAAATCCTGCATTCCATGCAATCCACCATCGTGATGAATATCATTACCATCGGGCTGATGTTCTCCCCGCTCAGAAAATACACCCTGGTATATACGGAAATATCTACATACGGAGTGATTTACCTTATCGTCAGCGTGGCACTCGCGCTGATCATCCACGATACTTATTTCTATTGGATGCACCGGTTGCTGCATCATCCCCGTTTATTCAAACATGCTCATCTTCTACATCACCGTTCCACCAACCCTTCACCCTGGACTTCCTATTCCTTTCATTTCCTGGAAGCCTTCACGGAAGGGGCGATTATGATCATCCTTGTTTTTGTGCTTCCCCTGCATCCGCTTGCTATTACCCTGTTCATCCTGATCGGTTTTGGTATTAATGTTTATGGTCACCTGGGTTATGAGATCATGCCCCGGGGGCTTCGCAAAAATGTCCTTTTCGAGATCATCAACACCTCCGTGCATCACAACCTACACCACAGCCAGTTCAAAGGGAATTATGGCCTTTATTTCCGGGTCTGGGACCGTATGATGGGAACGGAGAATCCGGATTATGTGAAGAGTTATGATAAGGTGCAGGAGCAGCGGTTTGGGGTGTGATGAAGGGCTTTTTTCATGAGAAGGTTTGAGTTTATGCCCTGAAAATGCCTAAATTAGTTTAAAGTCATCTAATCGGTTATATGGGTAAGAATACTATCAAATTAGGAGTACCTGTTTTAATGGCAACTCTTTGGATGGGGTTTTGTTTTTTTTCTTCCTGTAAGAGGGCCAGGAAAAATGATGGTACTATCGATTTGTTTACAGGTGCCTCCAATAGTATTAAAATAAAATCTGCTAATGACCACTTTGAGAGAGGATTATATTTTGCAAACCAAAAAAATTATGAGGATGCAAAAGACTATTTTAATAAGGCAGATGGCGAATGCCCCAATACCCCTGTAATTTTAAATGCTTTAGGGATCGTATTGTCAAGAACAGGCGATAGCGCAAAAGCATTCCTGGTTTTTCAAAAAGCGTTAAGAATTGATAGCACATTTATAAGAACATATGTGAATTATGGAGGCTGTCTGAATGAGGCCGGGAAATATAAAACTGCGATAACAATATTCAATTTGGGGTTAAATATATTTCCAGCACCATTATTTGAACGGCGATTACTGTATGTAAACCTTGCAAATTCCTATCTTAAGCTTAATCAAAACTCCAAGGCCCTACTCCTGCTGGATAGCGCTAAATCAGGTCTTTCAAAGGGAGTTTTATATAATAAGGTAATTGCCATTGAACGAAGTGTAAAATCCTTTGATATAAGTAACTGATGAAATCGAGTTTTAACTATCGGGCGCGCCCCATTACTTTTGCCAGCAGGTTTTTGATATAGTTGGTTATTTTGTTGCCGGAGATCCTGATCGAATTATACCCCAGGCCAGTGTTTAAAAACTGTTATTATGCATGACGCTTTCTGGTATATAAATTGTTGTAAATCAAACAAATACATATTAATTAACGAAAGTGTTATTGAAAAATGCATTTTTATTAAAGTATAATAAAAACTGTGAATTATCAGGAGGGATATGAGCCTACACCAGAAATTAGTAATAAAAATATTAGTATCTTAGTAGTATGAAATTTTATAAAAAAAATAATATTTCTCAAATAAAAGTCAGCCCAAGGGTAACAACATTGCACAGGTTCATTCGAATCCTTAAAAGTTTCAAGAAAAACAAGATAACTTACAACTTTTCAGAAATCGAGACAAGCCCTGCCGGTTCAACCGAAATTCAAAAGCTTGCTCGTGAGGCAGGACAAGCTGCAGCTTCCGAAGCAAAAGCTATCGGTATTCCAAAAGTTTTTGCAAAAAATGATCAGGTTCTTAAACAATTTCCTGATGGCCGGATTGAAGTAATACCAATCTCGGAAGGCCTCAAAGAAAAGGTGTTTTTCAGGCAATTAAAATTAGGGGTATTACATGCCAGAAAGAAGTAAAAGGCTACGTATCCTCGCAGGCCCTAATGGAAGTGGCAAAAGTACCATCGTTAAAAAAATCAGGAGTAATTATTATTGCGGTTATTTTGTGAATGCTGATGAAATTCAGGTAATACTTGATGAAAAGAAAGTATTAAACTTAAGTGTCAATTATGGTCTTGAAATTCCTCCTGAAAGTTTTGACAAATACCTTTCTTCAGAAGGGAAAAGTTGGCTGATAAAAGCAGCTAAAGAGAATACTCCAATAAATATTTATTTTTCCGACAACAATATTGTTATTAAGGATGGCCTAATGGCTGCAATTTATGATGCGGCTATTGTTGCGGATTTTATTCGGTTACAATTGCTTACAAAAAATAGCACGTTTACTTTTGAAACGGTCCTTAGTCACTCATCCAAGCTAGACTTTTTAAAAAATGCAAAGGAGTGCGGATACAAAAATTACCTCTATTTTATTTGTACTGTGAGTCCGGCCATTAATATTGCCCGTGTAGCTCAACGGGTATTGTTGGGAGGTCATGATGTACCTTCCGATAAAATAGAAACCCGATATTTCAGTTCCCTGGCACTTCTTTCGGATTTAATTCCACATACATATCATATTGTAAAAAAAGATGCAACAAAAGCTGTTCAATATTTTTTAAAATCAATTGAGGGAGATTATAAGAATGCCTATTATGATTTAGCAGTTTGTTATGAGAAAGGAGTTGGAGTAAAAAGAAGTTTTAAAGCAGCTTTTGAGTCCTATTTAAATGCCGCATTATTAGGGGATAAACAATCTTTATATGAAGTTGGAAGGTGCTATTACTATGGAATTGGTGTTTCCAAAAATATAAGTATTGGCCAAGTCTGGCTTAGGCACGCTAAACTTAATGGGATAATTTAACTTCTCTACCTAAAACCCATTTAATGGTATTTCTTGATGGATTACTCTATTAGCCAAGCTTCTTCTCCAAAGCATCAATCTCCTTCAGCAGCCGCTGATAAACCAAAGTCTGTTCTTCCTGGTAATTATCCTGTATCTGTTCCCGGCAATATTTTTCGGCGAGTTCCAGGTGTTTATTTTGGATAAGTAGGCTTATTAGTTCTTCATTATAGCCGTTTTTATAACGCACCGTTCTGAACAGGTGATAATATTGCGTGAATAAGCCGCAGTTCTTTATAATGGTGAACATAGTCGCTATATAGATCCCGCCATTATAATAATCCTGCGGTTTGCTGGTTGCAAACCTTTTTATTAGCTTTTCGGCCAATGTCTTCTTTTTTTCCCAACTACAGGAATCGATAAGGCTGGTCAGAAAAGATAAATAATAGGTCCGAATCGTATGAAGATTTCCAGGGAGCCGGTCCGCAATAAAACCCGTCGCGATATTCCAGGAATCGTCATTTTGCAAATTTTGGAACTTCTCCATTACTTTTGCCAGCAGGTTTTTGATATAGTTGGTTATTTTGTTGCCGGAGATCCTGATAGTCAATTCTGCTTCTTCACAAGATTCTACCAACGCATTAAAATGCAGGAATGATTTTTTGTTGGTTAGATCGGCACAATAGTGCGTAATAATAGGATCATGGATCTCTGTCCACAGATCGACTATTTTTTTAACTTCGGCGGCATTTGCCTTTTCCCTGTTTTTTAAAACGGTTTTGACCGCATTATGGGTAAGGCGTTTTATGAATAAAGGAGTATAATGCTTTTCCGGAGATGCAAAGCGTTGCAAAAAAGAAAATTCAAGATCCTTATTTTTTACGAGCGTCTCTTTTACCCACGATTTCAGAGATGCAGGATCGGCCTCCTGCATCAAGGCTTCCAGCTGCCCTGCCTTTTTGCCATTTCCTATGGGTGATTGATGAGGCATTGTTTTTCCCAACCTTATATTCAAACATTAGAAGCTCTCCTTACAACTTCACTTTCTCCATCTTCGGTACGATAAAATGAATTATTGCCCAGGCCAGCATAAAGGAGCTTCCGCAGATAATAAAAATAATATTATACCCGGCCACGATATTACCGGCATTCTTATAAAAATCGAGAATAAAGCCGATAAAGAGCGGGAATAGTACGCTGCCGATCGCACCGGCCATGCCACCCAGACCGACAACGGAACTGATCGCGCGTTTTGGGAACATGTCAGGGACGATGGCGAAGATATTGGCACTCCAGGCCTGGTTGGCCGCTACGGAAATACTGATTAAGGTAACGACTACCCACATGTTGGTAGTATACCGGGAGAATATGATCAGTATCACTGCTACCGCTGAAATAAATAGTGCTATTTTCCTGGCCTTATAAACCGGGTAACCTTTTTTGATTAGCCAGGAGGAAAGATAACCGCCACCCAAACTGCCGATCATGGCACCGGAATAAATAATAGCTAATGGCAAATTGGGTTTTTTCAGATCCAAATGAAAATAAGAACTGAAGTAGGAGGGAAGCCAGAACAGAAAAAAGAACCAAATAGGATCCGTAAAGAACTTGCCTGCAATAAATGCCCAGGTTTGTTTTAGCCCTAGCAGCCGGCCCCAGGTCACTTTGCCTTTGGAGGGGTCCGCTGCTCCCTCCTCGGCTTCATCACTATTGATATATTCAAACTCAGCCTTGGAAAGCCGTTTCTGCCGCGCAGGTATTTCATAAAAAATCAGCCATAAGACCAGCCAGATAAAACCCAGGGAGCCGGTTATTAAAAAGGCCGCCTGCCAGCCATACCAGGCTAAAAGCCAGGGAACCAGGATTGGGCCGACGCAGGCACCGATATTGGAACCCGAGTCCAGTATGCCGATGGCCAGGGCTCTTTCTTTTTTGGGGAACCATTCCGCGGAGGTTTTTATGCCTGCCGGATAATTTCCGGATTCTCCCAAGCCCAGCAAACCTCTCACCAACCCAAAACCAAAAGTGCTTTTCACGGCGGTATGCAACATGGCGGCCAGACTCCAAAGGGTGATGGAAAATGCATACCCTTTTTTAGTGCCGATCCTATCGATTATCCGTCCATAGACCAATTGACCAACGGCATAACAGGCGGTAAAAGCCATGACGATCCTGCTGAAATCCGTTTCCGTCCACATAAATACCTTTTCCAATACCGGTTTTAATAAACCGAAGATCTGCCGGTCGATATAATTGATGGTAGTGGCGGTAAACAAAAAAAAGCAGACGATCCAACGGTAATTCCTGATAGTAGATCCTGGCATATGGTATTGTTATGTATTAATTCGTAATGCCCGGAATCCACCGCAGCGCATTTTTATAATATATTTTATCGACGACATCACGGGGCAGTTTTAAACCTTTAAAAGTACCATTGACCTTTGGTACGTGCATCAGGTCATCGGTGGTAAAAAAGCGCCAGTGCCGGAGCCAGACTTCATGGGCATGCCGTCCCAATCCTTCGGCTCCTTTTATATTTTCGTTGACGATATCCGAGGCGTCGCACCGCATATCCGTCCCGTACAAAAGTCTGTCCTGGTATTTGATAAAAAAATCATGCACCTTTTGCCAGTTCGTCAAGGCCTGGTATTGAAGATGGGAAATGCGCTCGGCCATGTCAACGGCCATGTTGGGGAATTTGTCGAGTCGTTTGGCCAATTCATCGACGCTCCATTCCAGACTGCCCAAATGAGCGCCAATAAAGATAAGATCGGGATGTTTTTCCAGCATATGATCCCTCACCCGGATATATTCTTCATAGGAGGGACGGTCAGGATGTAAATACATGTGTTGATCCGGATGCACCGCCGCATAATCCCTGTTCCCCTTTACCGTCATTTTATCCAGGGGCAGCCAGGAATTTTTATGTTCGCCCAGATGGCCGATCAACGGGATATGGCTTTTTGCCAGGAAATTCAGTATGGTATCGAACCGGGGGTCATCGATAAAGACGAGTTTGCCGGCGGTATCCCGGAGTTCCATACCGACATTTTTCCAGACTTTAACGGCAACGGCGCCCTGCGCGAATGATTGTTTCAGATAGGCGATCACTTCCTCCGACCATCCGGGACGGTTGAAATTTTTTAAGGAAAAGGTGGTGGCATAGGTCATCCTTCCGGGATAGGCCCGGATTTCTTTGATGGCGAACGCCTGCTGTTCTTCGATGGGCATTCCATCCGACCCATAAACATTGATGTTCAGCATCCGGAAATTATCCGCCTCCGCCTGTCTGATAAAGGCCGTGTCGGCCTCTTCCGTAATATGCTCATGCGAATCGATCTTTTTAACAGATCCGAAATCGGCTACCGTGTAGTATGGTGCTAACCATGCCGCCACTTTTTTATTCATTTGCAGCTCGATAAAATAGTTCCAGTCGGTAGTGTTTTTCCAATCGGTATGGTTAGGGACATCCGCCCAATGTGCCCGGGGATTGGAATCCCAGCTATAATCATCGGGGTTTTTTAGTATACGGGTAACGGCATAGACTTTCTCGAATTTTTCCCGGATCTCCGGGAACCCGGCAAGACATTTTTCGATCTGCTGCAGCTGGCTTTTCCGGTCGCCTTCTGCGGCTACATCATACCGGTGCAGCAGCAGGAGTAATCTGGCGGAATAAGCCTGGACCTCATTGATCTGATACATTACCTCCAGGGCATACCTGTTCCTGCGGGCTAGCAGCAAGGACTTTTGGATCCTGTTCCTTATTTCATAATAAATGGAGTCTGCATATTTAGCCTTTTCGATTTTGTCTTTATACAGACGGCTCCATTCCCCGCGCCGCTGCGGGTTCGGCATGTCAAGGAGGTTATAGGATGGTTGATAATTTTCACGGTCGCCCTCCTTTAAAAAGGCAGTTTCCCAGAAGGTGACTTCGTCTTCGAGTTTATTCTGAAAATCAAAGGAATCAGCGGACAAAGCCGGTGAATAAAAACGATGTCTGAACAGGGCGTGCGCAATCGGTTCGGGGTAGTCGGCGGCATTCCAGCTGAATAAGGCAAAATCATATATGCCCCGCCAGGTGGTCTCGAAATGCGGCGAGCTGTCATCCCAATTGGTGCATACAATTTTATCGATTTTTTTAGCGGCGCTTAACTGGCAAAAATCCCTTATCCCATTGAAATTGGAATGATTTCTTGGCAGCAGCAGGTATGACTGTTGGGAAGCCGTTGCTGCCATCACATCCAGCTGATGCGTCTTGTACCAATCGAGCGCCATTTTATTTCCCGGCAGGGCCGGCGTCTCGTAATTCCATCTTGCATAAATACAGGTTGACGGAAAAAGAGAAATGCTTTCGTTTAGGACAGATTGTTTTGTTTTCCATAACTCATCTGCCTTTTCTGCACTCACAGCGGGGTCATAGGTTGTTTCGTAAAGACCGGCGATCTTGAATAACATATCATCCCAGAATATAGGAATACGATGGTGAGCGATGGCAAAATCGGTTACTTTTTTGAGCCAGTACAACTGAAGCTCTAGCGGTTTCATACCCGACGCTTTTGCGAGAGACGACTTACCCAATGCGCCTACTTCATCGCCCCCGACATGCAGATATTTCCCAAAGGGAGTCGCAGCTATGGCATCTTCGTAGAGGGAGAACTGAAGCGCATAGGTTTTGGGGTTCAGCGGATCAAATACAAAATCGGACAAAGAATCATCACGCAGCTCTTTGTACTGTTCGTGTTTTAAAATAAAGGAGGCATGCCCGAGTCCCTGCACTAATGGACTTATTTCTATATTTCTATCCCTGGCATATTTACTGATCGCTATAAATTCTTCGACGGATAAGGCATTGGATACCCCTACCGCCTTTGCCTTGCGGTAACGAAGTTTGTCTTCGAATTCTATAATGACGGTATTGATCTTGATCTTTGCCAGCCTATCGATAATGCTGTAATAATAGTGACCTGCATCCAAATGAGCTTTAAGATCGATATGCACAGCCCTACAGGAAATAGCAGGATAATCGACGATCCGGCAGGCCGGAATTTTCACGAGTTGATCATGTGCGTCTTCCAGCAGCTGACCTAATGTCTGAAGCCCATAAAACAAACCGGCCTGATCACGCGCCCGGATGGATACCCGGTCATGCTGAAGGTCCAGGATATACCCTTCATCCGAAGGAATATCCAGTTCTTTGTCAATGACCAAACTTACTACGCCCCTGGTTGGGAGGGCGTTTATGGGCAAAGCCTCCAGCATTTCCGGCATAACCGCCGGCCGGGGCGTATTCTTTAGGTAAATCTGGCGCAAATCCGAATACAACAACCCATCACCCTTTAATAGCGTAATCTTTTGAGGTCTGGGGAGCAGTTGAAAATAATGATTAAAACTATCCAGATTTGCGACCAAGCCCCTGGAACCAGCCAAACCGCCGGAACCGGCCAAATCTTTGTGACCGGCCAAGCCGCTATAACCCGCCAGGACCCCCGTAAAAAATAATAAAAGAAATTTTTTCATTTACTGCAATCATTGCTTTTTAGATTCGGATAAATAGTTGACGTTTGTACAAAAAATAACAGATATACCACAACATACCGGACACGGCCAGTACATTAACCGTATACAAAACTGACGGACCGATCCAGCCAAACACTCTCGACGTGACAGGGATGGCCAGACTTTCCAGGATTCCTTTTCCACCCGTATGCACAAAAAGATAAATAAAAAGCGGGTTCATTCCGACAATGGCAAAGAACAGCACCCCTTTTCTTTTTTTCCAGACATCGATCACCAGGTAACAAAATGCAAGCATAAGTAAGGCCCAGCCTCCGCTTGCTAAAATAAAGGAACTGGTACAGACCCTTTTGATCATCGGAATATACAAACCCAGCGTATAACCGGCTACGATGCCCGAAAGACCGCCCAACAACAGCGTAATGATCTTTCTGCGTGGAGGCCAGTCTTTCATAAGTACGGTCCCGGCAATTACGCCCCAGATGGTATGGGCCGTTGTCGGGATGGCATTAAAGGAGACCCATCTGTCCTCACTTAACCCGCCTGTTAAAAAAATATCGAACCAGGAGCCAAAATTATGATCCGCTGTAAATGGCTGGTCGAAACCCGGAACCGCCCATACCCTGTAAAGAAGGTCATTAAAAATGATCAGGGCGAAAGATGCCAATAGCTGCCATTTGACAGGTTGGCGCATCAACAGGAAAGCGATCAGATAAGTAACCGACAATTGAGCCAGCACATTGGTAAAGGTCGATTTTATTTCGGATGAAAGCAGCCAGCCTAAAAACAGCAACAGCAGGGACCGCCGCAAAGCGCCACGCAGTGTACTGTTCCAGCTTTCTCCGGCAGCCCATTTCCTGGAAAAGGCAAATGGCATGGCCACCCCGACGATGAACATAAAAAATGGCTGTACAAGATCCCAGGCCGTGAGCCCCTCCCAATCGGCATGTTCCAATTGGTGTCCCATGAAGGCAATGAAGGGATTAGCACTATTTCTGCTGAACAACTGACCGAAATTAGAGACAAGCATGAACATGGTAAACCCCCTTAAAAAATCTACCGAGAGTATACGTTCCTGGGTGTTACCTGCATTAACCGGGCTGGCCATATTCAACGGGCTGGTCATATTCAACTATTTTTAGTAACCATGATTCTGAACGAGCAGCGGGTTCACCCGGATATCATTGGAAGGGATAGGCCAAAGATAATCGTCTTCGGAAAAATTAATCTGGTATTCCGGCAGACTTTTTTCTTTCAGGATATGTTTTCTAATGAGATCGAACCAACGGTCCATTTCAAAACACAGCTCATAATCCCTTTCCTGGATCACTTTCGTATCAAAATCTTCCATGGACATCGCCGTAGTAGCCAGGGGATCGTCTGCATTGGGTACATAACCATTTCCCCGGTCGATCACCTTGTTGATGGCATCGACTGCGGCGGCCGTCGGAGCGCCATTGGCCATGTTATCGGCTTCTGCAAAAATCAGCAGGACATCGGCAAAACGTATAATGGGCATGTTTACCACGGACCGGTTGGCGGCGAAGTCCGCAGGGTTATCATACAGGAACTTCTGAACGCCCGGCCAGTAGTCGCCAAGATTATAATACAGCACGCCGTCGAGTTCGGTCTCTATAAAGGCATCTTTCCTGGGCGATTTGGGATAGGCCTGCTCCCAGGTCGGCTCGGCACAGATCGTACCGAATCCTCTCATATCGGACCAGGTACGCGGGTCAACCCCCAGATCCACTTCATTGGAGTTAAAGCTCCACATCATTTCCGGTCCGTATTTTGTCGCGACGCTGAAAAGCTGTTTGATATCCGGAACCAGCGAATAGTTAGCGGAAGTGATCACCTGACCGGCGAGGTCTGCCGCTTTTGCATAATTCGCCGTTTCTTGCAAAGGATAAGTGGCCATGGTTAGATAAGCCTTTGCCAGCAGACCTTTCGCGGCGTCCTGGGTAGGCAGGCCCTGCTGATCGGCGGATAGCGTAACGGGAAGTTTGGCGATCGCTTCTGTAAAATCGGCGATGATTTGATTATAAACTTCTTTAATGCCGGAACGCGCCAGTTTGACGGTAAAGGGATCAGGTGTAGTCTCCGTGATCAGGGGAACACCGCCGAATTCTCTGACCAGCATAAAATAGTTGTAGGCCCGGATGAATTTCGCCTGGCCCATCAGCGCGTCGATCGTAGCCTGGCTAACTCCGGCCAATCCCTTGTTCAGGACCCCGATCACGGTATTGACATTGAGCAGGGAGCCGTAGTGTGCAGCCCAGACTTCGTTGGCATAATCTACCGGAATATTCAGGTCACCCCTGGTGATCTGATCGTCCTGGTTAAAAAGGTACATACCGTCCTGGTAACCCTTGAATAAATGCCACAGATCATTCATCGAGGCGACCAAACCCGATTGTACCTGTGCCGGGGTCTTGTAATAGGAATCAGGAGTAATGACACTCTTGGGGTTCTCATCCAGTTTTTTGCATCCTGACAAAAGCAGCACGATGGATATCATCGCATAGCTGATGTTACGGGCATATAATTTTGACATTTTCATTTTCTTGATTTTTAAGAAGCTAACATTTAGAAGCTAACGTTTAGAAGCGGACATTTAGAAACTGACATTTAATCCGATATTCAGTATTCTGGACTGAGGATAGGTGTTAAAATCCGATCCCAATTGCGCATCGTTACCCGAGTAAGCGCTGACCTCCGGGTCGTTGCCCTTGTAATGGGTAAGGGTGACCAGGTTGGTAGCTCCGACATAGAGCCTTATGTTGTTCAAATGAATAACTCTTGCCAGGTCTGCGGGTAAATTGTAGCCAAACGTGACATTTTTCAGCCTTACATAAGAACCGTTTTCCACCCAACGGGAATTCCTGTTGCCAGAGCTGCCGGGGATCCTTATTTTGCTCGCGAGACCTGCGCTGGCTCTCGTTTGCTGATCGATGATAGCAGGGATGTCCGAATTCTGGTTAGTCGCCGAATACCGGTTCAACAACGCAGCTCCTGTACCACCCGGCGATTCGAGCGAGATCCGGGTGATATTCATGATGTCATTCCCCTGTGAGCCCTGGATGAGGAAGTTGAGATCGAAATTTTTATAAGACAGTTTATTGCTCCACCCGAAGGTATATTTGGGCATCGTATTGCCTATCACTTTCTCATCTTTTAAATCGATGACTCCATCCTTGTTGACATCTTCATATCTGGGATCTCCGGGTAGTTGTCCGTATGCTGCGGCTTGCGGAGCTTCTTTTTCATTCCAGACGCCCTGGTAGCCGAAACCCAGCATCTGTCCATACGGCTGTCCTTTGACGAGAAACATAAAGGGGCTTTGTACGCTTTGTCCCCCGAAGCCTCCGGATGTGAACGAAATCCGGTTCACTGCTCCCAGATCCATCACTTTCGCCCTATTGATCGTGACATTCAGACTGGAGCTCCAGGAGAATTTTCCGACATAAGGATCTCCTGAGATAGAAAGCTCAAAACCCCTGTTACGGATCGACCCTACATTGTCGATAATACTCGCCAAACCGGAGTAGGTGGGCAGGTCTCTGGATATAAGCAGATCACTGGTCAGTTTGTTATAATAATCCGCCGTCAGACTCAGTCTGCCTTTCAGGATCGCCAGGTCTATACCGATATCCGTCTGAGCAGTACGCTCCCATTTTAGATGCGGATTGGCCGTGGAGGTGATGGCAAAACCCAGGTTGGTCGCGTCAGACCCGAAATAAGGATAGGTGAACCCGGAGCTGATATGTGCCAGGGTCTGATAGGGATTGATAGCCTGGTTACCGGTGATCCCGTAACTGCCCCGGAATTTCAGATCGGTAAATACATTCAGGTTTTTGATAAAATTTTCTTCGGATGCCCTCCAGGCTACAGAGCCGGAAGGGAAGTAACCCCATTTATTGTCCTTTCCAAAAACAGAGGATCCATCGGCCCGGAAGCTACCGGTAATTAAGTATTTGTCGTCGAAAATATAATTCACCCTGCCAAGATAAGAGTTGATCACTCTTTCAGAATAAGCGGAGGTGCTGGTTACCAGACTGGCACCGGCCAGGTCATAAACACCAATGGCCTGATCGGCAAAGTTGCTCGCAGCAATGCTGGAGTTGAAGTCTTTGGTGATCTTTTGCTCTCCGACTGCGGTAATGGTGAAATGACTTTTACGGATGGTCTTATCATAGGTCAGGATATTGGAGTTCTGGAAATAAGTGTTGTTATCGTTATAGATGCCTCCGCTTCCGTTTTTGGACAGCCCTGTGTAGGTCTTGCTGTTGTAAAAGTTGTACCTGTTTATATTAATCGTGGTCGATCCGCCTGAAATCCGGAAGGATAAGCCGTCGAGGATCTTAAAATCCAGGAAGGCGTTGATATTATCACGAATGGTCCCGTTATCGATAATGGGTTCGAGCGTGCTGGCCAGCGGGTTCCAGAGGGTTGGATTGGCATATCTCAGCGCAGCCTTGCTGTAATTACCCAGGGAGTCATAAATGGGGATGGTCGGTGAGAACCGGATCGCCGCTCCTATGGGATTGCCCGGGTAATCGATCGCTCCACCGAATAAGGCCGAATTGGCTTTTTCTTTGGACCAGGCTATGTTTACACCAAAACTTGCCCATTTGGTAATTTCCCCTTTTACATTGGCCCGGACGGTGTATCGTTTGTAGGCAGAGTTCTTTAGTATTCCCTGTTGGTTCAGATAGCCGCCTGACAGGAGGTAGCTTATCTTGTCGCTGCCGCCGCTGATGGAAAGCTGGTTGTTCTGGGTTATGGCATTATGATAAACCGCCTTAACCCAATCGGTCCCTCCGGTCTGTTGAAAATGCTGAATATCTGCATCCGTGAAAATTGGTTGAGGGGTCACGCCGCCTCCGTTAATGGCCAGACGGACTTTATTGGTTTCTTTCGCAAAGTCAACCACATTGAGCAGTTTGGGCATATGGTTGAGGGTGGACGTACTGAGATCGTTGATATAATTGATCACGGGTTTACCTGCACGGCCTGTTTTGGTAGTGACCAAAATAACTCCGTTTGCGCCCTGGGAGCCATAGATCGCCGTAGCAGAAGCATCTTTCAAGACCTCGATTGAGGCGATGTCATTGGGGTTTAAAGAATTCAGGTTGCCCCCCTGTAGTCCATCGACCACGATCAGGGCGCTGTTATCCCCATTGATGGAATTCGTTCCGCGGACGCGGATGATGGTATTTCCCCCGGGAGATCCATCGGTATTCTGAACGGTCACACCCGCCGCACGCCCCTGCAGCGCCTGATCTACCCGCTGTGTGGGAAGCAGTCGGAGATCGTCCCCCTTAACGCGGCTGATGGCGCCGGTCAAATCTCTTTTTTTCTGTGATCCATAGCCTACGACGACTATATCGTTCAGCGAGTTCACCGACATTCTTACACTGATCTGCATTTCTTTTTTGCCGCCTACCTTTCGTTCTATCGTTTCGATATTCGCAGCTGTGATCACAAGGATGGCGTTTTCGTTAACCTGCGGGAGCCGGAATTCGCCATTGGCGTCCGACGTGGTGGCGAGCGTAGTTCCTTTCACGGTTATCGTGGCGGCAACCGGTTCACCGGCTTCATTCAGGATGCGCCCATGAATATCAACCGGCAGATACCTTATGTACAAGGGGCCGTTTGGCGGGGCCGCTGCTGTGGTCAGTCGGAGAATGAAGACACCCAACAAAATGAATGTCATCCTGGTAATCGATTTCATAACGCTAGTTGATTTTGGTTAATAAAATGGCGGCAATGGGTCGTTATCTATGACTGACTAAAGAATAGGTTTAAGCTAAAGAGAAGGTTTAATTGAAAGGGCAGGTTTAATCTAAGGGGTAGGTTATCAGAGAGCATGATCTTTCGACAAAAGAGAGGCAGAGGCGGTGTCGAGGAAGAGCCGGCAATCGGGATGTCCCTGTAAAATAGTAGCGGGATATAAATTACTGACGGCCTTTTCCAGACAATCCTTTACGGCTTGTGCCTTACGCAGGTCGGGTACCGAGCAGACGATATGTTCCGAGCGCATGATCTGGCTGACCGAAATACTGATCGCCTTTGGCGGAACTTCGGCGAGGGTATTGAACCAGCCCTCGTTAACCTGCTGCATGCGGCAGTCCTCATCGAGATCGGGAATGATAATATAGGCATCCTCCGTATCGAAATCCGCAGGCGGATCGTTAAAGGCCAGATGGCAATTTTCTCCGATCCCGATCAGCGCGACATCGATAGGATGTCTGGAAATGAGTTCCCCCAATCTCTTCCGTTCTGTTTCCGGATCGGCTTCACCATTAATAAGATAGGCGGCTTTTAAAGGCGCGACCTTATCGAGGAACCGCTCCTTCAGATATTTCCGGAAACTGGCCTTATGGCTGACCGGCAGGTCGATATACTCATCCAGGTGGAAGGCGGTCACTTTTCCCCACTCTATATCCGTTCTGCCGATCAACTGTTTCAGGGTTTCGAATTGGCTGGCCCCCGTGGCCAGGAGGATATTGGCGAATCCTTTCCCGGCGATGGCTGCGGTTATCAGATCCGCGGCCTCATTTCCGGCTGTCTTGCCGGCTTGTTGTGCATTTTCTCCAACGTAAACTTTCATCAATTTTTTTTTAATAAGCTATGTAAATAAGGTGTGGTCATTTAAGATGTGGTCATTATTTGATAGCAGGCAGGCCGTCATGATCGATCGACAACGATAGCTGACCGTTCTTTTCCCAGGAGCCGCAGGTAAAATCCGGGAATTTCACGGCAGCCGAACCATTTTTTACGGAGGCCTCGCTCAGCGGCACCACCGAACTCCAGAGTGCGGCATCATAGACATTGTAATCCATCGGAAGCCCGTTACGCAGACAATCGATCAACCGCCAGTCCATCATTACATCCATCCCGCCATGACCGCCGATCTCTTGAGCCATGGCCTTGATCCGGGCGACGAAGGGCAGGGTATATTTTTCTTCCAGAGCTTTTAATTCTTCGGGGGATGCCCAGGCTTCGCCGGTGATCGAAACTTTTGGAGGATAAGTATCGAATTGGGCGATGGCCTTGGTGCCGCTGATCAGATAGCGGGACGATTTTGGGCGACTGGACGATATATCATGCTGCAACATTATAGTCTTTCCCTTTTTCGTGCGGATGGTGGACGTATTCATATTACCCGAAAAAGGACGGCCTACATATTTTTGATAGGCAGCAGGATCCTTGGCCGCCAATTCTTTGGCGATGGCATTCAGGGTAAAATCGCCGCTGCTTACGGAGACCATATAGTCCAACTGGTCACCGCGGTTGATATTCATGACCTGGCAGACAGGGCCAAGACCATGGGTAGGGTACAAATTGCCATTACGGTGGGCATTTTCATCGAGCCTCCAAAGCCCCGGGCGGCGCTCGGGGTCGAACAGACTGCGGGATATATTATGTACATAGGCTCCTTCTCCGTGGATGATTTCTCCGAAGAAACCCTGCCGGGCCATATTGAGCGTCAATAACTCAAAAAAATCAAAACATTCGTTTTCGAGCATGACGCAATGTTTTTTCGTTCGCTCCGAGGTCTCCACCAATTGCCAGCATTGTTCGATGGTCTGAGCTGCCGGTACTTCCACGGCTACATGTTTGCCATGATTCATCGCATACAAGGCCATGGGGGTATGAAGGGCCCAGGGCGTGGCAATATAGATCAGGTCGATATCGTCCCGCTCACACATTTTTTTCCAGGCATCCGCCGTTCCCGAATATCCAACGGGATGGTGCGGTGAGTCTTTGATACTATCGATGGCCAATTGCACCTGGAGTGGTTTGATATCACATAAGGCCCTTATATCGACCCCCTGGATATGATTCAGCCGGGGAACGGCCTCCGAACCCCGGTTGCCTAAACCTATAAAGCCGATGCGGACTGTTTCTATTTTTGGGGCAGCATAACCCGTCATATTAAATAGCTGTCTGTGTGTACCGGGATCACTGTACTGCCCGGAGGCGCCGGCTTCCCGGCCGCTCTCTATAACGGAGGCTGAATCGGGAGAAGCAGCCAGACCTTTGAGGCCGCCGCCTGCCATTCCGGTCAGCGCCAGACCGGTATATTTCAAAAACTGTCTGCGATTATTACTCATGTTTTCCAATTAAATAAGTGGTATAAATTTCAGGGGTTAGGTCGTAGTAACCAAGGAACAGGAGGGATATATTAGCGATAACGTTATCGGCCTGTTACCGGCCGGACACCGGTATTTACTGGTGTTGTTTCATTTCCGTTTGGTGGAATCCCGGATAATGAGTTTTGTCGGCAGAATGATCTCTTCGGGTATGAATTTCTTTTTACGGAGATGTTTGATCAATAATTCGCAACTTTTTCTTCCGATCTCCAGGGCGGGTTCCTCCATGGTTGTTAAGGAAGGATGGACGATCTCGGATATCGGATCATTGGTAAAACCTATAATGCCGATATCCTTACCAATAACTATATTTTTTTTCTTTAAGGTGAGCATAGCGCCCACTGCTTTGCGGTCATTAACGGCAAAAACAGCGTCGGGTCTTTCTTTGCACAATAACAAACGGAGCATATCCTCTTCTCCGCATTTTTGGGAAAAACCCGAATGAATGATCCATTTTTTGCCGGCAGGTAATTTATATTTCTTCAGGGCTGCCAGATACCCTTCCTGTCTTTTTTCCGTAATCAACAAACCCTCGGGCCCCGAAATATGGGCGATCTTCTTATATCCGCATTGGATCAGATGTTCGACGGCTTTGAAGGCGCCGTTAAAATCGTCCTGCATTATTTTGGAGGTTTTGATGCCGGAAGGAACCCGGTCAAAAAAAACGATCGGTATCCCATTGTCGATGACCTGCTGAAAACGATCGCTTTGATCGGGCATGGAAGAGATACAGATCAGCAAACCGTCGATATTACTAAAGGAAAGTTCGTCCAGTATGGCCTTTTCGCGTTCTGCCGAGTCATCTGTCAGGAACAGGACCATGTTGAACCCGTTTGTAAAAGCGATCTCCTGGATACCGGTGATTACCGTCGAAAAATAATAATTCGTGATGACGGGCAGGATGATGCCGATATTATTGGAACTGTTTTTAACCAGCCCGATCGCATTAAAATTCGGTTTGTAATTCAGTTCGGCCGCTTTGGCAAGCACCGACTGCCGGGTTTGTTCATTTACGTCATGGGTATTTCGGAGCGCCCTTGAAACGGTAGGAACCGAGATATTCAGCTCTTTGGCAATGTCTTTTATGGTAATGGAATGACGTTTCAAGAGCCTGAATATAAACAAAATAGTCATTCATTCTGCACGGATGCTATAAGTTCAAACATCGTATGGGCCCCGGCTAAAATTTGCGGATAGGCAGTGTCTGGCTGCCGGTTGAGTACTTCACAGAATGATTTCCAGTTTTGGACCAGATTTTCTCCATAGACCCGGTAATAATAGAAGTTCAGGTTTAAATGATTCAGGTGGGGATTGACGGCAAGCCTTTTTACGATCACATTTCCTCCCAGCGTGGCGCCTTCCAGTACATATAAGGCGCCCAGCACCGAAAATTCATTTTCGGGAACCAGCCACTTTTTGTCCATTTTACCGGCAGAAGGCAGCTCTACCTGCAATTCATGCAGATCCATGATAAGAGCGGGTAATTTACGACGGTGATAAATTCCCAATTCCTCAGCCAGGAGAGGAGGCAGGAGGGTAAAAAGAGAATTTTCGTATGCCTCGTGTATAAGGTAATTGGTAGTCAGCAGCCCTTGGTATTGAACCCGGGATAAAGAGCCGTCCATAATGGAACCGACAAACATAAGTTCTTCCAGGCGGTCATGATCGGGTCTTGTATCTTTTTTTAATCTTTCTTGTATCATGTTATGCTTGTATCATGTTATGCTTGTATCATGTTATACATGAAGTCTCTTGCTACGGGTTTGGTGCCGATAATACTTTTTCGATACAGGCGTATAACTCGGCCAATGCGAACGGTTTTGCCAGCCAGGCGCTGGCTCCCATTTTCCCGGCCAGGTATTTAATATCCTGATGACCGGTGAATAAGATAAAAGGTATGTCTTTCCGGGTAGCAAGAGCCTGGATTTCCTGCATGACTTCATCCGCCTTTTTGTGACCAATATAATAGTCAATCATGATCAGGTCAGGCCTGAATTCTTCCAGTAAGGGTAACAGCCCCTGCATGTCGTTACTGGCTTCCACCAAATGTTTACCCGCTAAGGCCAGTTTGATTATTTCTGTGATATCCGGATCGTCCTCAATGATTACTATTTTTTTCATGTATCCTGATCTTCCGGTTCTTTAATCGATAAATGCAATATAAAAAACGGTGCCTGCCCCTAAGGTACTTTCAAACCATATCCTCGCCTGGTGTTTTTCAACGATACGTTTGACAATGGCGAGGCCTACGCCCGTCCCTTGGAAATCTTTTACATTGTCCATACGTTTGAATAGTTCAAAGACATGGTTGTAATAATTGATATCGATGCCGATGCCATTGTCCGAAACGGAATAAACGACCTCGTTCTTTTTTTGGAGACCTTCTATTTTCACTTTTGCGGGTTTCGACCGGGCGGAATATTTTACGGCATTGTTGATCAGGTTGGTAAAGACCTGGTTGATCATGACGGGATCTCCTTTTATGGAAGGCGTATCGCCAATTAAGAATTCCAGGTTTTCCGGCTGCAGATCGTTGATCACTTCGGCCCTGATTTCTTCCAGTAAATTGCCCATATGAATCGGCCTGACTTCTACATCCATTCTCCCCATTTTTGAATAGTTCAGGATCTCCGTGATCAGGTGATTCATCTTATTGGCACAAAAAATGATGCGGTCAAGAGCTTTCCGGGCTTGTTCGTCGAGACTGTTATTGTTCACGGATAACAATTCGGAATAACTTTTTATGGAAGACAGGGGGGATCGCAAGTCATGGGAAATAGTATAACTAAAGGTGTCTAACTCTTCATAAGCCAGTTTGAGCCGTTCGTTCAGCAAACGAATCTCACTTGCTCTGCGGTTGATGGTGTAAATAATTTGTTCTCTGATCCTGATAACGACAGCCAATTCTCCGCTTGTCCACTTTGCGGACGTGTTTTTTACGAGTTCGGTCCACTTTTCAAACGATTTTCGCGGAGAAATGGTGATGGATCCATCATTTTGATCAGGGTCTGGTTTGGCAGGATTGCCGGCCCAGATTATTTGACCTATTTGCTCGGGCTTGAACCAGATGATTATTTCACCCATTTCTTTGGACAGTATACAGACCATTATCCCGCTGGCTAGCTGGCTGTATCCCCTGGCAGGGGGAAAAAGGGCAGGGAACCGATGAGTAGAGTAAACGGGTTCCTGCATAGTAACCATCAACCACTGAATGATCTCTTTTATCTGGTCTTCATCCGGAGTTGCACCCAGCCGGGTTATGGTATGATCTAATACCAGGACTGCGCCGGAGGCCGGTACAATATTCAGGATGGTTGTCGTATGAGCCGTAAGTGCAGCCTGTATGTCGTCCTCCTTTACAATAAATTCGCCCAGTTCCATGGCTGCCCTGTTAAAGGAGGAAGTCATTTGCAGGAATTCCTCCTCCTGCCGGTATTCCAGGGCCGATGAAAGGATCTGACCAATGATCTTCGATGCATCCCGCGCCTTAAAATTGATGAACCGGGGGGTATAGCTATGGCATGCGATCAAACCCCATAATTCGTTACGGGCTATCAGGGAAATGCTGAAACTGGAGGCGACCCCCATGTTCTTTAAATATTGAATATGTATCGGCGATACCGCCCTTAATTCAGAACGGGTCAGATCGAGCGGAACGTCCCCGGTCTCGTGCGTAAGGATGGAGGAGCTTTCGCTGTAGACATCGGCAATGATACGGGTCAGGTTTATTTTGTACAGCTCCCTGGCTTGTTGGGGAATATCGGATGCCGGGTAATGAAAACCAAGGAAAGATTCCAGGTCTGCATTCCTGTCTTCGGCCACGACCTCTCCATGGCCGTCCTCTCCGAATTTATAGATCATTACCCGATCGTAACGAATGATATTTTTAATTTCCCGGGCGGCATTTTGAAGTACAGCGTTCAAATTTTTACCCGAAAGCATGCCGGAGACCGAGCGGCTGATCATTTTTTGCAGATCCAGACTAAGATCGGATGTTTCGGGTTCGAACTCCATGAGCTGTTCCTTTCCGGATGGGCTTATAATAAGATTGAAGGGCTTTTGGCCTATTTCCAGATAGAAGGGATTGATGGTTTCGCTGCCTTTATTGGTATTAGCCAGGGTTAATAAGCGGGAGAAATTTAAGGGTAACGCAGAAATCCCCAAATCATTTTCCAATTTTTCTATGGGTTGGCCGAGATAATTACCTGCTTCCTTTGCGGTATAATGTTGGCTGTTTTCACTGATATAACTAATTAAACAGCTTTCGATGTTTACAGCGACTAAAAACCCGTGAGATTGGATCTTGCCGGGAATATGGATTGGTTCCTTATCACAATTAGTCAGGGCTTCCTGGTTTATCGACATTAGCTGCTACTCCTAAGTTAACCCGTAATGTAGTGTAATTTAAGCCCGGAATACTTTCTATTATGGATTCTGCCCATTCCCGTTCTCTGAAAGAAGCAGAACTTATGCTTTCTCCACGAAGTTTTTGAGGTTGGTGCCGATGATTGCGGTCCATCCTTTTGCGAAACTTTCCCTGGCAAAAGCAGGATCGTTCTGAGGGAATGTTTCCAAACCGCTATGGGTCAGTTTCACCCTGGTCTTGTCTCCTTCCCCGAATAGTTCGAAGGTTACTTCTGACTCCCCTGCATAACCCTGATACTTCCAGGTATAGGCCAGTTTTTTCCCGGGAACAACGGCCGTGACCTTACAAAGATGGACGTATTCAACCTTGCCATCGCCGGCCGTGAATTGGAACTCAAAGCCAACCTCCGGTTTAAAGGCGGCAATGTCGAAATACCATTGTTTCATTTTGTCTTTGTCCGTAAGGGCCTGCCAAACGGAATCAACAGAGGCCTGATAGGTTCGCTCGATTACAAATGGTTGGTTATCCATGTCGGTAGGTTTAATTTGTCCTACAAATTTATGAAACCGTTTGGTTACGCAAAATTTATTTTTTCACCCTCCTGTTTTGCCCTGAACCGCTCTCCCCTGAACCGCCCTCCCCCCAAAGGCGTGATTTTGTTGTGTGGTAATTAGTTATTGATGCTAAATTATTTATTTAGTATCCACAATAGTTTAAACAGGATTTATGATCAGGAAGGAATGATAAAATGATTAAGAAAAATAATTGCCAGTGAACCGATCGCTCTTTTTTATCCTCATTTTTGTGCTGACGCTCCTTGTGTCAGGCAGCAGCCGGGTCTACGCACAGACCGATTCTGCCAAAGGACAGACCGATTCCACCAAAGGACAGACGGGTTCTGTTAAAACACAGACCGATTCCTCAAAAACCAAAACCCTCCAAGCCGTCATCATAAACGGGAAAAAGCCCATGATCGAGCGGCAACCCGGTAAAACCGTATTGAACGTGGATGGCAGCATCCTGGGTGCAGGTAGTTCGGTATTTGAAATCCTGGAGCGGGCGCCCGATGTCTCGATCGATCAGTCCGACAATATCAAGTTAAAAGGGAAGGCGGGCGTATTGATCCTTATCGATGGAAAACCTTCGCCCATTGCGGGCACCGATCTGACCAATATGTTGAAAGCCCTGCCTGCGGGTGCGGTCGATAAGATCGAACTCATTTCGAACCCCGATGCGCGGTACGATGCGGCCGGGAACGGTGGTGTGATCAATATCAAACTGAAAAAGAACCAGCAGATGGGCGCCAACGGATCCGTCAATTTTAGTTATGGTCAGGGCGTCTATGCTAAAACCAATGCAGGGTTCACGTTTAATTATCGTCACGGAAAGATGAATATATTCGGCAGTTATAATTATTCTTACCGAAAGACCTTTTCCAATCCCAATTTGTACCGGATTTTCCTGAACGGAGATACCGTACTGGGGGCCTTTAAACAAAATGACCGGGTCGTATTTCCCTTCCATACCCATATGGAACGAATAGGGGTGGATTATTCCCTTAGCTCAAAAACAGTTATCGGCATGGTCGTTAACGGCCTCCAAAACCGGTACAACTGGAAAGGCGATAATTATACGGATGTCCTGGACGGCAACCTGGAAAAGGTATCTGATTTCCAAACGCAAAGCCATTCCGAAAATCAATACAATAATTATTCGGTCAACGGGAATTTCAAACATTCTTTTGATTCTTCCGGCACCGAACTGACGGCGGATCTCGATTATGCCCGTTATTCGAATAGCTCCCATCAAACCTTTATCACCGACTATTTTAATAATGACGGAAGCCCTATGTCTCCTCAATATATCCTGTTCGGAACACTCCCCGGAACCCTCTCTATAAAATCCCTGAAGGCGGATTATACCCGCCCGGCGGGCAAACATTCGAAATGGGATGCCGGTCTCAAATCCAGTTATGTGGTCTCCGATAACGATATTACCTTTTATGACAAAAGCAATGGGATCACCACCTATGATTCCACGAAAAGCAATCACTTTATCTATAAGGAACAGATCAATGCCGGCTATTTTACGTTTCACCGGGAGCAAAACAGGATTGCCTATGATCTGGGGCTGCGTTTGGAGCAAACCCGGATCAAGGGACATCAGCTGGTGTCGGATCAAAGGGTGGATACATCCTATCTGCAAATGTTCCCCAGTCTTTCCCTCAGGTATAAAGCATCGGCTGATCATCAATTCAGTTTTTCCGCCAACCGCCGGATTGAAAGACCTTCTTACAAACAATTAAACCCGTTTAAGTTCTATATCGATCCCACGACCTATGTACAAGGCAATCCGCTGCTCCGGCCGCAGACTACCTACAACCTGGAATTCTCCCACACCTTCAAGGGAATGCTGACCACCACTTTATCCTATAGTACCACACATGACAATATCACCGAGGTTCTTGCCCCGAGTACGGTAGAGAACAAGGTAACTATCCAGACCGACAAGAACCTGGAGCGGGTCCGGTATTATGTCGGTTCCGTTTCTCTATCCCTCCAGGTTACAAAGTGGTGGAATACACTTTCGGATGGCAGTGTGTATTACGGTTCTTACCAGGGCAATCTTTCCAATACTCCGCTGAATAATGGTAACGTGACATTTAATCTGAACAGCAATAATACCCTGGTGATGGGGAAAGGGTATAGCGGTGAAGTCAATTTCACCTATCATGCAGCGGAAGTATACGGGTTTTATTATATAAACCCCAACTGGCAGATGACCACCGGGGTTCAAAAAAATATCCTTCACGATAAAGGAAGCCTGAAATGCACCGTCACCGATCTTTTTTATACGAATATTACCAAAGGCCATACTTCCTTCAACGGCTATTACGAATCCTTCGTTACCAAAAGGGATACCCGGGTAGCCACACTTTCCTTTACCTACCGGTTTGGCAACAAAAAACTGGATCCTGCCCGCAGAATGAATGGCGGTGCGGAAACGGAAAAAAGCCGGGCCATTGTAAATTAATGGTAAGATTGGTCACGTTCCCTTCTTGTGTTGTGTCTTGTTTAGGAAATCAATAAAAAAACAAGAAAATGGAACCAAGAATCACTTTTCAGGATGCACGTAAAGGTATTTTAGACGGTCTTTTTAAATCAGGCGCCCATCTCACAAAATCAGGTCTGGATATCAACCTGCTGGAATTGATCAATTACCGCGTATCCCAGATCAACGGCTGCGCCTTTTGCCTGGATATGCACCATAAGGATGCTATCCACCGTGGTGAAACCGAACAACGTCTTCATGGCCTGGCTGCCTGGCGCGAAACGCCTTATTATACCGAACCGGAAAGGTCCGCTCTGGCATTGGCAGACAGCCTGACCATCAAATGCGATGTGGATGATGTAATTTTCGAAGGACTGACCAAACATTTCTCCAAAGAACAGATCGCCGATCTGACCCTGGCCGTAGCCACGATCAATTCCTGGAACCGGCTCAATATAACGTTCCGGTCAACGGCAGGAAATTACCAGCCCGGCCAATTTGAGTAGCCTTTTTTATCTTTGTACACATGAAAGATTATCACGCTATTCTTTTTCCCTATGCCTATAATATCCTGGGTTCCGCAGAAGATGCCCGTGACACCATACAGGATGTACTCACGAAATTTTATGCGGATGCCCGGGAAGGCATCGAAAATGAAAAGGCCTACCTGGTAAAAAGTGTGATCAACCAGGCGGTCAACAAAAAGACCCGCACCAAACGAACGGTGCAGGTAGAGGTGTGGCTGCCGGAGCCGGTAGCTACGGAAACCGCGGACGCTCATATGCATCTGAAGGATATTTTGTCCTACTCTTTACTGGTATTACTGGAGAAATTGAATGCCAAAGAACGCGCTGTTTTTATTCTGAAAGAAAGTTTCGATTATGATCATGAGGAAATAGCAGATATTCTTTCTATTACCGTGGAGAACTCCCGTAAATTACTGAGCAGGGCAAAGACCAGTCTTTTTAAGCCCGGCGAAGCAAGGGAAATGGTTTCCAGCAAAGAGGTTCAGGAGAGAAATGAGCGTACAACGGTTTTGCTGAACAATTATATCGACGCCATACGCGCGCGAAACCTGGAAAAGCTGGAACACCTGCTGACAGAAGATATTGCTTTCTATGCGGATGGCGGCGGCAAGATCAAAGTCGTCAAAAAGATCTGTACTGGTGCAAGTGCGGTGGCCGAACTCTTATTCCTGACCTATCATACCTATCAGCGGAAGTCTATCGTCCGGCTCACCGAGGTCAATTACCAGCCTGCCTTTCTGTTCTATAATGGCAGCCGGCTGGTGACCTGTCAGGTCTTCGATATTTCACCGGTGGATGGCAGGATCCTGCAGATCAGTACGGTGGTGGACCCGGATAAGCTGAAGAATATGGTAGATCCGGGACATGATTTTCGACCCCAAATGGAAAAATAACCATCATCAGGAGTTATTATACCGCTCATCTTTTGGTCTTACCGGGTTCTGGTCTAATGGTATAACTTAATGGAAACGAATTTACCTGGTGAAATGGCCGGTATGTCATATCCTGCTTTTTGTATTATCGTCTCTATCGGGCTATGGACAGAAATATTGTTTTTTTAACTACCAGGTGGAAAATGGGCTGGCCCAATCGCAGGCATATGATTTTTGCCAGGATAGTTCCCACCAATTATGGATTGCTACTTATGGAGGCGTCTCCCGTTTCGACGGCGCTCATTTTACCAATTTTACGAGGGCAGATGGGCTGATCAATGACCTAACCACCTGTCTTTTACGGGATAAAAAGAACAATATCTGGATCGGGACCCATGCCGGTCTTTCCCGATTCGACGGTAAGGGGTTTCGTAATTTTTCCTTTCCCGGTCAGCCCTCCCATTATATTGCCGCCCTGGCGGAAGATAAAGAGGGGTCGATCTGGGTCGTGGCCGGTTTCCGGCTTTTTTGTATCCGCGACAGTACGGTAAAGCAGGTTGATGTTCTGTCCGGGGCAGCTTCGCCGATCAGCACCCTGAGTGCGGACAGAAAGGGTAATCTATGGGTGGCCGTTTACAAACAAGGTGTTTTCTGCCGGGAAAAAGATACCTGGGTGAAGGAGATTGATTTTTCCGGAGCCCCGGATCCGGTCGAATGCAGGAAAATCTGTTTTGATGTAACGGCTCCGGGCACCTGCTGGATCGTACACCGGAAAGGTTTGATGTATTATGATGGCAAATTGCCTCCGGATGCCCGGTCCACCGGGGAAAAATTATTTCCCGGCTTAGATGGAAAAGAAAATCTTCTTCCTCCGGGGGAGTTCTACGCGATGGAAACGGATGCCTTTGCGAAGATATGGATACTAACTTCTGAAGGGGTGTTTCGTCTGCATGACCAGGGCTATGAACGATTTAGTTGCGAAAACGGTTTTACGGATGATGCAGTGACCAATATGTATAAGGACCAGGAAAACAATTTCTGGTTCTCCACTATCGGAGCTGGGATCTGGCGGTATTCTTTCGATCCTTTTACCATCCTGGATAAACCACCGGGTGGGAAACTGGCAGCAGTTACCGCTTTTGCCGAAGCCGGACAGGAGGGAAACAAAAGTATATTGATAGGGACCTATGGGCAAGGGCTACTGAAATATGATGGGCATAATCTTTCCCGGGTAAAGATCCCCTGCGCAAACGCGGAGACAAAGAAGATCCTTTGCCTCCTGCGCGATGACAAGGGGACTCTTTGGATCGGGACGGATAATAAAGGAGGGTTATGGCGTTTTGCAGATGGACGCTTTGAACGGATGGACACGAAAATAAAGGGATTGGCTCCCGCCATCAATCATATCAGCCAGGACGATCGGGGCGGGCTGTGGTTGTCCACCTCTGCAGGTTGCCGGTATTTATCCGCAGCCGGGGTCGTCATTCCGGTAAACCTCAACTCGGTTTGTACGCTTCCGCTGGGAGGGGATTCGGTGTTGGTTGGAACAGAACAGGGCCTTTACCGGGTCAGGCGAACAGAGGAAAAATTGAAGACAACGTTTAGTCTGGAAAAGGTACTGGAGGGTGCGCTTGGCACCTATTCTATTTTTAGCCTCCTCAAAAAAGGTGATTCCATTTTTATCGGAACCCAGAGTAAAGGGCTGGTCGTTTGGAACAATAAGCTGGGCACCGTTACCAATCTTACAACCCGGGAAGGTTTGAATTCCAATATTATTTATGCTTTGTTATCTGACCGGATGGGTAATCTGTGGGTGGCTACCGGTAAAGGGATCAATAAGATCGACATCGGCCCGGATAAAAATCCGGGTAACCACCCGGGCATGCTTTCGGGCACGCAACCATTCAATGTGTTTAATTATGCCATTCCCGGAACGGTCACCGCATCGGAAACCGATCAGAATGCCGTACTGCAGGACGGAAAGGGAAATTTATGGTTCGGCACCACGATGGGAGCCCTGTTGTATGATCCGCATCAGGTGGGGATTGCCGGTATACCTGCCACTGTGGTCATACAGCATGTAAAGGCATTTACAAAGGACCTTCAAAAAGGGGTCCGGTTGCCCTACGAACAGCATCCATTAACCTTTGAGTTCAGGGGCATCAGTTTTAAGAATGCCCATGACCTGCTTTACCAATATAAGCTCGATGGTCTGGAAAAAGAATATTCCCCACTGACCCCTGATGCTTCCGTCGTTTATTCGGCATTAGCCCCCGGCCGGTATACTTTCCTGGTCAGGGCTTTTATTCCCGGTGTCGGTTATTCGCCGAATACGGATAGTTTCCCCTTTTCCGTTACCGGGCCTTTTTATACGAGCCGGTTTTTCCCTTTCGGGGTGTTGCTGGGGCTGATCCTGCTTGCTCTTGTCCTGCAAGCATGGAGCAATAGTCGCCGGGAGGAACGGAAAATAAAACTGGAACTGATCCGCCAGGATGAACAGGATAAAGTCCGCAAACGGACCTTGGAAGATTTTCACGATGAAATAGGAAATAAGATAACCCGGATATCCGTATTGACGGAACTGCTATATAAAAAACTCGAAGACAGGGAAGAGGCGCGGAAGATCATTCGCCAGATCAAAGATAATATCGGCGCCTTATATACGGGTACCCGCGAGATCCTTTGGTCCCTGACCCCCATGAGCAATCATTTGCAGGAAATTGGCAAACACCTGCAAGGCTTCGGGATCGAGCTGTTCCAGGATACCCGGGTGCAGTTCCATTTCTCCGCTCATTATCCCGGAAACCAGCCCGTCCATATAAATAGTGAATACAGCCGGAATATTATGATGATCGTGAAGGAGGCTATGAACAATATCCTCAAACATGCGGAGGCCGGCAATGTTTTACTGGAGATCAATTTGTTCCCTGACGGAGTCCTTACGGTTTGGCTGGAGGATGACGGAAAAGGCTTTGATCCGGACTCGGTAAAAATGGGACATGGGATCGCCAATATGCATATGCGGGCGGGAAGGATCCATGGGAATTTGCAACTAAGGGAGAACTCGCACCGGATGTCCGGGGATGAACCGGACGCCACAAAAGGATCAGGGAAATTCATGGCCAGAGGTTCCCGCCTTATTTTAACGACGAAGCTCCCCTTTTTTGAAGCGATGTCTTATAGGCTCTAGTTATTAAGGCGAAAAAATTATTTAGGCGAAAACCGATAAGGAAATAAATCAACGAAGATGACAGACAGATTTATGATAACGGACAGATTTACGATCAGGGTTGTGATTATCGAAGACGATGAAACGATACGGGACGGTTATGCTTTTCTGATCAACGCCAACCCTGCCTGTACGGTGGTACATACCTACGCTTCTGCCGATCAGGCTTTGCCTCATCTGGTTGCGGACTTACCCGACGTTATCCTTCTTGATGTAGGGTTGCCGGGAACCAGCGGAGTGGACGCCCTTCCGGGGATCAGGCGTTTGTTGCCGGACACCCAGGTACTGATCCTTACTGTCTATGAGTCCGAAGAACTTATTTTAAAGGCGCTGGCTAACGGAGCCTCCGGTTATCTTACGAAAAATACTCCTACGGAAAAGATCATGGAAGCCATTGAAGAGGTGATGAAAGGAGGCGGCCCGATGAGCGCCAATATTGCCCGTATGGTGATCGGCTCCTTCCGGAAAAACCAGGGAAGCCCCCTAACCAAAAGGGAGACCGAGATCCTGGAATATATTTCCAACGGGATCAGCCGCAGTAAGATCGCCAAAGATCCGTTCATCGATCTGGAGACCGTTAAGACCCATATCAAAAATATTTATGGCAAGCTGAATGTTCATTCCCGGGCAGACGCCATCCGGGAAGCCAGGTTGAACCGGTTCATCCGCTAAAAGGGTTGGGGGAAATTACCCAACGGCGGCAAAAAAAAGATAACGGACCTTTTTTAAAATTGGATTTTTGTAGGTTGGCACTCAGTTTGATACATATAATGAACTATGGTTATTCCGGCCGGTTTTCCAATGCAGGTAATATTTAATATCTTCGTAAATAATCCAAACGGCAGGTCCTCTGTGGATCTGTATCGTTGAGCACTCATCAAAATTGTTTTTTATGCGCCTGGTCCCCCTTTCCGTTTTCTCCTTCCTGTTAATGATCGTTACGGTTATTGGTATCAGCAGCTGTCAGAAGGAATTGAGCCTTGAAAATCCATTTCCCCCAGGGACTTTGGCCAAGGGTTCACTAAAGGATACAAGCGGCAATTGCCTGCCAGCCTCGGTTAATGGGACCTGGTACAATGGGGTTACAGCCGGCGATACGAATTTTGTCACGATCAAGGTGCGTGTTACTTCCGTTGGTAATTACAGGATCTCCACCGATTTGCAGAACGGGGTAACACTTTCCGACTCCGGTGCTTTTACCAGCATTGGATTGACTACCGTTCATCTGAAAGCAAGCGGCACCTTTCTTAATCCGACAACCACTTTTTTTACTATAAATTTTGATGCCTCGGCCTGCCAGTTTGCCGTAAACGTAAAAGACAGCACGGGTACAGGACTGGGTGGAAATCCTGGTGGCGGAAATCCTGGCGGCGGCGGAACGGTGGCGCTGAATACCTGGCAGTTTGAAGTGAATGGACATGTCTACCAGGGAAATGTTAATGCGGCCCAGTTTTCTTCCCAATTGGGACCTGGTATCCTGAGTCTCGTCGGAAGCATGAAGAGCCTGCCTCCAGGAAGTATGCCGGATACCACCTTCGCGATCGGGGTCACCTTTTCTGCTGCGGCTATTGCTCCGGGTACCTATACTACAGACGGAACCTCTTATTTTTTATTCGATCTGGTTCCCAGCGGGGATGTGATCTTTGCGGCTAATCCGCAGCCGGCCTCGCCTGTATTGAGCATTGTCATTACCAGTTATGACGCCTCCTCCAAAACGGTGACAGGTACCTTTAGCGGGAATTCCTATAATATTTCATCACAGACCGTCCCGATTATCAATGGGGCGTTTAAATCGAAAGTGCCTTTGCCTTAAGGCAGAAAGTAACCGAAGGACGAAAGGCTCACGGGGCCGCGCTAAAGGTTGAAAGGAGGCATTTAAGTTTGCCGCGGAGCGTTGGAAGCTGCGGTCAGTTCTTTAAATCGATAGTAAAGGCATCGGTTTGGGTAATGCCCCCTTGGGTGGCTTTTCGAAAATAAAGAAGATGACTGATCCATCCGCTTGACTGGATAAAGATATATTCTGTTGAATCATTTATTTCAAAGGAAGCCATTTCCGCCAGGAGTTTTTTTAATTCCCCTTCATTTTTGATGTTCCGCTTTTTTATGACTTCATCGAAGATGGGTTTGGAACGGCCTTTTTCGATGTTCTGCCGGATAGCCAGGGTAAAACGGTCATGCTGCGGATCCAGCTTCGTAATCCGGAAACTTTGGATGGCAGGAAGAGGTCTGCCTCCAAACGGATTGGACAATTCTGTTTCTACCCGCAGATCTTTGGTGGAAAAAGAATATCCATAGGGATGATGATAAACCAATATTTCTTTGATCAATGCCCCTTCCACCATTTCTTTTGACTGGAAAAGTTTTTTAGCCTGGAGTATTGCCGCTTTGGAGGCGCTGTCCTGGTTTGGCGGGTTTGAAGGATTTTGCGAAAGGGATGATTCCAGCATATGTAAATAGTTATCCCGCACTTCCTCCCAATTGAACAATTCTTTATAGGCTCCGACTTCCGAGATCGTATAGATAACCTGCATCCCATCGAAAATGGGCAGCGGATCCGGTTGTTTCATCAGTTCCTCTTTCATTTCCGGAGTAAGATGATATACCCATTGGATCGTATACTCGCTCGCTGTCGAATCGACTACTTTAACATGGACCTCATAGGAAAATCGTACAGCGGATGGTTCCTGGCCGGATTGACGGGTACTTTTCGTATGTACGATCGAATAGATCTTTTCTTCGCCTGTTTTCCAATTGGCGAGACATTCGGCGGATGAATCTTTTATTGCCTTTTGGGAACGGGCAGCAGTAGAGATAAGGATTACCGGAAGCAATGCCAGTAAAAGCCGCAGACGATTCCCGCCTGATGGTAAACGAAGTACCCGGACGAATTTCATGAAGGCAAGATAACAGATATTTTGAATACAAATAATTTTCAACAATTGATTGCATTTAACCTGCTCCTATTGTTGATATCTAAAGCCAGCATACTCCGGTCAAAAGATATTAACATCGTGGAAACAAAGGGCTGGAAAGGAATAGATTCTTTTCCAGTCATTTAATTAACTTTCCATTGACAGTTGTCATTCTAATTATTAGTAAATATGGCTATTATATTAATTCACCTTTGACCTATACCTGCGAGATGTATACGAAATGATCAATAATTTTGATTTCAGCATCAACTATCTGGCAGAATGAATAATCTAATAGGAAAGAGAGGGGAGGGTTTATTTGAAGCCATTATTACACGGTTTTTTCCGGAAAAGGGTATTTTATTTTATCCTACATTTTTAGGTGATAAATATCCAACGGTCGATTTCATTGTAGACCTTCAGCTATGTCCTTTTAAGGCGTATTTTTTTGCAAGTATTAAAACAACCATGCTTGGATATTATACGGGTGGGGATAGAATAAAAGTTAACATAAGTAATAAGGAGGTTACTGAGCTTTGTACATATTCGGTGCCGGTTTATATTTTTGGAATTGATGCGAGGGGGTGAGACCGGGTACTTACTCTCAGCGAACAATTTAGATAATGTTATGAATATCAGCGGGATACATACCAAATTTCCTGTTGATCGTCCAAATAGTGAGTTGCTTTGGAATGAAGTTGCTGATTATTGGGAAAAAAACCTTGGAAAAACGAGATTTGTATCATCTTTCAAATAGAACAAAATGAAAAATAAAAAAGAATTTGAGAAATGGAGGGCAGGGAAATTGGGTTATGTTTATTTTTCCAGGCTTTCTGACCTGATCATTAATGAGGCTAATTTTAAAGATCCATTGTTTGATTATTTGATTGATATTGGCGAAAATGATAAACAAACCGGGAGATTTTTTGGCGTGGAAGTCGAGTCCTACAACAATAAAAGAAAAAAGTTGAAGGATGGGTTAAGTGAGGAATACCAAAACATTTCCTTTCCGGCTCTTTTAGTTTTATTTGACAATAAGAATGATCATGGATATTTCCGGTGGATCAAAAAGCCCGAAATAAATGGCCGATTGATTGTTGAGACCTCCAAAAATGGTTTGGAAGAACTAAATAACGATAGTTTACATCAGATTGTGACAGAAGTAAAAGATTGGTATTCCAGGCAAAAAGTAGCCTGACCCGTTTAATTCCACTCACAACAACTTCTTCACGGCTGCCGTCAACAATATATTTTCCTGTTTGCGGGCTTTCAGCAGATCCTGGCTGATATCGCCCAGGGCGACCGATGGGTCTCCTGAATTAATGGACGGGCAGGGTGCGTACTGGATATAAAGCTGGGTTTTCTCCGCGGCCTCGAAACCTTTGATTTTTAAGACCAGTTGAAGGGCGAGATCTATCGAAGAAGTGGTGCCGCCGCCCGTGAAGATCCTTTTCTCTTCGTTCAGCAGGTGCCGGGGAAAGCCGTAGGGAATCTCCAGTTTCATTTTTTTACTGAGCCATTCCAGGGTAGGGATTTGTGTCCAATAGGTGGTTACATTACAGCCCCTGATTAGATCGGCCGCTGCCAGGATAAAGGTGGCCGAACTGACCGAACCGGTCCATAACGCTGTATGCGCTGTGGACCGGATAAAACTCAGGAATTTTTCGTCCTGCATTTTCCCGATCACGGATGCTACATTTCCACCCGGAATGAATAATACATCGATTGGCGGATGCTCATCAAAAGTATACTGAGGGTTCAGGGTGAATCCTTCATAGGTCGTAATGGGATTCAGATCCGCTGCCAGCCAGATCGCTTTAAAACCGAAAGGAGCGGAAAATACCTGGGTAGCTCCGGCAAAATCCATCAGAATACAATCCTTATACAAGGGGATTCCAACGATTAAATCCTTTTCAGGCATTCGTAGTCAGATTATTTGGTTAAACAATACAATTGAAATAAGGGTGGGGCGAACAGATGTGCAGGTAAATCAAAAGTAGCCATTGGACGCGAAGAATCAAACTATTTCCATAGCCATCTCTCGAAAAAGCTATAAGTGCGGAGCAATTGGTCGATTCGCTGCCGGTTGTCGCCGCTCCGGGTAAGTTCATGCGTAGCTCCGGGATGGCGGATATATTCTACCGGGCGGTTGAGGACCTTCAGACTGCGGTATAACATTTCACTTTGGACAAAACCTGTCCGCCGGTCGTTCTCCCCATGAAAAATAAGCAGCGGGGTGGTGATTTGCTGTACATAACTGATGGGAGATTCCCTTTGCAGAATAGCCCTGACTTTTGGTTCCCAGGGATAACCGCCGAAGTACAAGGGAACGAGACGCCAGGCATTGCCTTCTCCGAAGAAGGTTTCCAGGTCGTATACACCCCGCTGGGCGCAGGCCGCCCTGAAACGATGATCATGCCCTACAATCCAGGCTACCAGGTAACCGGCATAGGAGCCACCGGAAACCAGCAAACGGCTGGTATCCGCCCAGCCTTCCGCCACCGTTTTATCCAGTATGGATAAAACGTCGCTGGTGGGGCCGCTTCCCCAGTCCTCGATATTGGAACGGAGGAAATCGTTGCCATAACCTCCGGATCCCCGCGGGTTACCATATACAACGCCATAGCCTTTGGCGCAGTAATATTGGAATTCATGCCACATGGAACTTTCTCCAGGCCCCCACATGGCAGACGGCCCTCCATGGATGTCTAACAATAAGGGGAATTTTTTGCCCGGAACATAATTTGTTGGACGCATTACCCAGTATTCGATCGTTTGCCCCTTACCGTTCTTAAATTCATGTTTCTCCGGAAGGGAAAGTTGTTTAGTGGTCAGCCATTCATCATTAAAGGAATAGAATTTTTTGGGGTTTTGCCCGCCCGTTCCCGCGCTGTATAAGGCAAAAGGGTCGTCTACACCTGTCCGTACATAAAGTACACGGCCGGTGTCCAGGGCAAAACTTCCAATGCCGCTGTTAAAATCGGTGAGCTGCTCTATTTTTTTCGATTGGATATTCAGTCTGTACAAAGGCGCTCCGCCATTGGATTGAGCGGTGAAATACAGATATTCCTCATCAGCGCTCCAGGTGAACCCGCCTTTGCTCCTGTCGAAGGGAATCTTCACCTTATCACCGGCTTTGCCGTTTAAGGGCATAATGGCCAGTTCGGGAATGCCGATTCTTTCGGTCGGACCATATTGAAAGGCCAGTATTTTTCCGGAAGGCGAGAGGGCAGGGTTGGTGAAAGAGATATTCTTTTCACCCAGGATCAGGCGAAGATTTTTCCCATCGGCATCGGCAATAAAGATCTCGGTTTCCAGGGACCGGTCGGGATGCTGGGTGGAATCGATATCCCCCGTCAGGATCAGTTGTTTGCCATCAGGGGTAAAATCAGCCCCGGTAAAACGGAAATAACCATGGGTCACTTCCACCGGCAATGCATCCGGGGAAAGATCCTGTATAAAAAAATGGTTAAAGGACAGATCCATGTTTACATTCATTTCATCCTGGAAATTGAGCCTGGTCAGGACCTTGGCTTTTTTATCCGTAACATTATTGTCCAGGTAGGCCCGTACCTCTTCGGGGCTGCCGTCCGGGTCCTGTTTAGCTAAGGAAGACGGTGCCCCTGGCGCGCGCAGGGATTCGTTCCTGTCGAAACCGGCCTGTTCATAGGGCCATACCGGAAGGGAGTGCCCAGGATTCAAAAGGGTATCTTTTAGCAGGTCCTTCAGACCGATCGAAGAAGAAAAAAGGATCTTTTTCCCATCAGGTGACCATTTGGGCGCTCCTGCCCCATAGCGGAAACGGGTGAATTGAACCGGCTCTCCACCATCCAGCGGGAGAATAAAGATCTGCGTCTTGCCCTCTATGGAACGGACAAAGGCCAGCTGTTTCCCGTCCGGACTCCAGGCGGGTTGGGACGAACTTTCTTTGACCGTCAGTTCCTTTGGGGGAGCCGAACCATCAACCGGTGCAACATAAATATGATTGACATATTTGTAATCCATCTTTGAATCCGGATCGGCCTCGATGCGGGTGACGGTGAAGGCGATCCTGCGGCCGTCCTTGCTGATTGTCAGTTCACTAAGTGTTCTTATTTTTAAAAGATCCGTTACTTTAATTACTCCTTTGCCGGTATCTCTGAGGGATGTTTTCCCGGAAGATTGGGCATGTATGGCAACAGGGCTACCGGTCAGGGCTACCAAAAAAAGAGCAGCAGGCAGGATAACAGACTGACATACAAAAGAAAACAATACAGTGGTTGGAATAACGGTCCTGCGCATAACGGGAATTTACACTCAATGTACAAAAATGTACAAAATGATTGGAGCCGGTTGAAAGACGGCCCCAAAAAGGTTCCGGATTTTCTCCTTGCCTTGACCCGATCGGACTTATTTCCTCTAAAAGGTATCCTGTAAATATGTCTAAATGTAACCCATTAGGACAAGCGTTATGTTTAGGAGATTTTTATAGCTGCAAAGGACTATTTTTTTGCGCCTCCTCTGGGTAGTGGGTATTTTCAAGTACCCAACTACGATTGCCCCTTTGAAAAAAGGTATGAAGAGGCCGGCTTAGATTTTTTGTATTGAAGACTATGATGAATAAGCATTAAACCTTCTCCTCACATTTTGGGCTTACCGCCATTAAATGAAATTTGTAAAAGTCATTAGTCATTAAACCTAAAAGAGATTAAGCACCATGGGACTTCCCGAGTTAAGGCCAGATGTGATTTCCGGTTTTAGAAAAGGTGATTCACAGGCTTTCGCCTCCTTTTTTCATCTTTATTACAGACCCCTTTGTTTTTTTGCGGACCAGTTGATAGACGATATGCCGGAATCGGAAGATATCGTCAAAGAGTGTTTTGTAAAACTCTGGTACAAACACAGGGATTTTGACAGTGCGCAAAATATCAAAGCCTTCCTTTATATCAGCACCCGAAATTCCTGCCTCAATTTTCTCCGCCATCTCCAGGTCAGGGATGCCTCCCGCAGGGAAATGATCTACCTGGAATCCGGAAGAGAGGAAGAAGTGGTCATAAATCACCTGATCAGGACCGAATTACTCACCCGGATCTACTCCGAGATCGAATTGATGCCCGAAAAACGACGGGAAGTATTTAAACTGGCCTATCTCGAAGGACTGAAGAACAGCGAGATAGCCGATCAGCTGGATATTTCCGTCTTCACCGTAAAGGAGCATAAGGGTAAAGCCCTTCAGCAATTGCGGCTGACCTTCTCCGATAAACAACTCGTGTTTTTGCTGCTGGGAGCCTCCCATTGCCTGGCCCTGGTCAGTGCCAAGGTTGCCTAAAACAGCCGGAAATGCAACGTTTCAACAAAAGGGGTTGTCAAAACAGGGAACCCAAAAACGTTGTGTATGAAGTATTTTCTGATGCTGTTGGGCATTTCCTGTTTTCTATGGGGAGCTTGTAAAAAGAACGTGGAGGATAAAAATGCATCCCAGGCCCATGGCACCCTGTATTTCCAGGACCCTGCTGCAGATGGAGTTGGGTTTTATTATAAAATAGATACCAGTGGGGAATTTATCCTTTCCCCGGATTTCAGCAACCCTGAATGGAACCAATACATCAATGTTCACACTTCGCTAAAGTTTGTTTATTTAGGGAAAAAATCTTGTTACGAATTTGGCATGGCGCCCCTGGCCTGCGGCACTCCCTTAAGATCCGTCGAGGTGATTAGTTTTACCAAATTGCCCTGAAGAATATGCTCTGCCTGAAGGATATCTTCTGTCTAAAGGATTTCCCGCTTCTAGAAAATCCTGCTTTATTCCGATCTCAGACTTTTTGCCGGGTTGGCCACCGCCGCCTTTATGGATTCATAACTGACGGTGAGCCAGGCAATGCCCAGGGCTGCCAGCGAAGCCATCCCGAATACGAGCCAGTTGACCTCTATATGATAGGCAAAGCCATCCAGCCAGCGATGGATCATAAAATAGGACAGCGGAACGGCAATGATAACGGAGACCAGGACGAGCCGGGTAAAACCTGTCGATAACAGATATACGATATGGAACAGGGAGGCGCCGAGTACCTTACGCACACCGATCTCTTTGGTCCTTTGCTGGGCCAGGAAGGCGGAAAGACCATAAAGACCCATACAGGAGATGAGGATAGCCAATACGGCAAATAAATTGAAAATGCTGCCCATTTGCTGCTCGCCTTTGTACAGATTGGCCAGATCCTGATCCAAAAAATTATAACTGAAGGGGAATGCCGGGCTTAGCTGGCGGCTTATGTTCTCCATCGCTTTGATGGTGGCTTCGGTGTTCCCGGGTTTAGTCCTTACCACGACGGTTCCTCCCCACCAGTCCAGTCCGATGACCAGTGGTTCGATGGGCTGCTGGATAGGTTTGAAGTTAAAATCCTGTACGACCCCGATGATCGTTCCTTTCCTGTCTCCAAAACTAAGGGGTTTACCCACCGCATTGTCGAGCGTCATTCCCATTAACCGGACGGCTTTTTCGTTGAGAACGTAATTGTTGGAGTCTGCCTTGAAGGCGGTGGTGAAGCACCTGCCTCTCAGGAGTTTTATTTGAAATACATCGATAAAATTTTCACTGACGTTCATGGAGGGGATGACAACCTGGGATTTGGGATCCTTTCCTTCCCATTGTACATTGATCGTGCCGGACATCAGATTGATGGGCAGTTCATTGACAATCGTAAAATTTGCCGTAAGCGGATCGTGCGCCAGACTGGTTTTGAGGGCATCCTGTCTTTTCCACATATCCCCGGTCATGGGCATATACAGGAGACCTCCTTTTACAAAACCGGGATTCCTGTTCTTGATGAATTGCAGCTGGTTATAGACGACTACCGTACCGATCAGCAGAACGATGGATACGACGAATTGGGTAATGACCAGGCCGTTGCGGAACAGTAGATTGCCCCCAAGGGATTTCAGACTTCCTTTTAAAACTTTTACCGGTTGAAAACCGGACAGGTACAGGGCCGGGTAACTGCCGGCCAGCAAGCCTGTTGCCAGGGCGATGCCCAGCAGACTGAGCCATATTTTTCCATCGGCAAGATGAAGGGTCAAATCCTTTTGGGCCAGATGGTTAAATGCCGGAAGTGCTAATTCTACCAGGGCTATGGAGAAAAGCAGGGCAAAAAAGGAAATCAGCAGGGACTCGCCCAGAAATTGTTTGATCAGCTGCCCGCGCAACGCCCCGACCACTTTACGTAAGCCTACCTCTTTGGCCCGCCGGGCGCTCCTGGCGGTAGCGAGGTTCATAAAATTGATGCAGGCGACGATAAGAATAAAAATAGCAACGATAAAAAAGATATTGACATATTGCCTATTGCCATGGCCCGGCAGGTCGATCTGCAGATTGGAATGAAGATGAATGCTGGTCAGGGGTTGTAAGCGAAAGGTCACCTTTAATGGATCTTTGGTAGTATTTGCCGTATAGATCCTGTTCATTTGCTGCTCGAAAGCGGCCAGGGCAGCCGGCGTAGGGACAAAATTTTTGTCCAGTTGAACATAGCCGTAAAAATTAAAATTGGTCCATGCATTTCTTTTCAGATCGTCATCTTTTCCGGCAATCGAAGACATGGGTATAATAAAATCGAACTGCAGATGGGAGTTGGAAGGTATATTGGATAGAATTCCCGTTACAGTCAGCAGTTGGTCATTGTCCTTTTTTAAGGTCCGCCCCATGGCTTCACCCGTCCCAAAATACTTTATGGCCATGTCCCTGGTGATCAGGATGCCATCCGGTCGTTGTAATGCGGTTTTGGGATTGCCCTTTTCCAGGGGGAAAGAAAATATCTCCAAAAAGGTGGAATCGGCATAAAAGACTCTTTTTTCTTCAAACCTGCGGTTGCCGGTTTCAAAAAAATTCGTGGAGATATGACTGAGCCGGACCGTATTTTTTATCTGAGGCATTTCAGCCTGCAAACCAGCCACCATCGCTGCCGGATTCACCGCCGCCTTAAAATCACTTGCCTGTGCCGTAATCCGGTAGGTCTGATCTGCATGTACATGAAAGCGGTCATAACTCAACTCGTTTTGCACCCAAAGAAGGATCAGGATACTGGAAGCCATACCTATGGCCAGCCCCGTTATATTGATAAAGGAATAGGCTTTATGGCGAAGAATATTTCTAACGGCGATCTTGAGATAGTTCTTAAGCATGTTTGTCTTTTCTGGTTGCTAAACAATAAGTAGAAAAAGCACCAAAAAAATGCCATAATGCAAAAGATTGATAATTGGTTATCTATATAGTATTATAAATATTAATGTGTTCGGATTCGATACCCGGAGCGTCCACTTTTGGAGAGGCTTGACTCGCCATTCTTATCTTTTTTTATATATTTTAAGAAACTTTTCTAAAATGACTAGTTCTGATTTCGAATTCAAGTGTTTTTATATGTGTAAAAAACAAATTAAGAGCTGTTTGGGCTCTCCTTAAAAGGGTTTTACAAGATCGGAAACAAGTATAATTATCATTTTATGAATGTAAAACGAACCAGAATAATTTTTATCTCCTTGGCTATATTATCTATAATAGGATCCCTTGTTGTAAATATTATTTACGATAAGGTTATTGTTGTGCCCAAAACAGACACAGTCATTGACGTCTATGGGAATAAAAAAGAATTTACAACAATGGAATATTCTCCAGCTTATAAATATCCAAGGGTATTAGGTGAATTTTTTTATACTCTTGGAATTGCTATCTTAATTTTTTTCCTGATAGAGTATACCTTGTCCAATTATGAAAGAAATAAGATAAATAAAGATGTTTTTGAAGGGGTGTTGAAAAAAATTATCCCGGAACCTCTTTTCGAAATAGTAACGAATGATATTTTGTATAAAAGCTTTATTAGAAAAAATGTAGTTTGGGAATATGAAATAAGTAACAATAATACAAATGATGGATATGATTTAACACAATTGATAATATACGAGTTTTGTAATATTTCCAATATAAAGGTGTCGGTGCCCGTTAGCATATCTATTCATCAAACAAAAGAGAATACTGCCTCTTTTGGCTATTTTGACGTCCAAAAAATGGATGGTGCCAAAATTTCGGTTTCTCCTGAAGATAAAGGATCTGAAAGAATCTTCAAATTGGATTTTGAACCTGGTCAGACGTTAAAAGTTATTCATCATATAAAAATAAGTTATGGAAGCTACCATGTTACAGATTGCCATTTTACGAACTATTCTATTATAGGATTAGAAATACGTATTAGAAAGCCAGCGGATTGTAAATTTCATTCTATTCCAACCTTTTCCAGTAATCTTGAAATATTAAAAGAAGACGACAGAAATATTATTTATAAGCCTGTAAAGGGGCTTTTGAAAGGGCAAGCTCTGGTCTATCTGTTGGAAAAGGAAGATCCATGTACCTTATTACAAGAACAAAGTTCATTTGCTAAAAAAGAAGCAGTCCTTGAAGTCGTTAATAATACTTTAGAAGAGATTTTAACCAAAACTGATTCTTAAATAATTGATAATCAATTTAAAATGTGTAATTTATTTTTTTGAGGGTATATCAAAAGATCTTTTTTTTATGACTTTTTTATACCAAAAAGCCTTGACAAATCGTTTTTATTAAGTATTTTGCAACTATAAAACTAAAGAATATGGCTATAACATTTGTCACCGGAAGCTAGTTTTCATTTTTCTTAATAGATTTAGTGAGGATAGATATAAATTATGAAACTGGCAACTTAGTTCAATCATTTTTCGCTTCGAAACTATATTTTTAAAGAGGACCATATCTTAACAGGTATGGTTTTTTGTTTTAAGGAATTAACAAAGCCAGCCCTATGCCGACAACCTGCTCAGGGTTTCTCTCGAAACGCCCAGGTAGGAAGCGATCAGTGTCTTGGGAACCCGCTGAAAAAGTGCAGGATATTGTTGAAGAAGATGGTTATACCGTGATTTGGCGTCATCGTTTAAAAAGGAGAGGATCCTTTTTTGCAACCCCAGGTAGCCGACACTTGTCTTGACCCGGAAAAAATGCTCCATTTTGTGTAGTTCCGAACAGAGTTTGTTTTTGTTAGCCAATGTTATACAAAGCAGGCTGGTCTGTTCGATACAATCAATGTTCAGGGTTGCCTTTTCGGCACTGTATAAAGCCTGGTAATCGGAGATCCACCAGTTCTCCATGGCAAATTGAATGATATGTTCCTTGCCGGATTCATTGATAAAATAGGCCTTCATCAGACCGCTGACTACAAAATATTCGTATTCCACGGCATTTCCTTCCTGGACGACGAATTGATACCGCTTCATTTCCCTGGATGAAAAATGCGTCAGGATATAGTCAAACTCTGCATCCGTTACCGGAACGATTTGCTCAATGTGCTGCCGAAATAGAATACCCATAGTTAAACTCCTGATCTTCAAAAGGAATGATTTACCAAAGTACGACATTGTCCGAAGATCAGGAGTATTACCATCTTTTTTTAGCCGGGCTATTGCCCTGCACCGGAAATTTTCAACGCCGTTATCACTTTTTCCGCCACCAGAGCCGCTGAGGCCGGGTTCTGACCGGTGATTAATTGCCCGTCGGCTACTGCAAAACCTTCCCAATCCTTTCCTCTTTCATATACTCCGCCTTTCGATTTCAACATGTCCTCCAAAAAGAAGGGCACCATATCCGTGGTCTGCCCGGTCGTTTCTTCCGTATTGGTATACCCCGTTACTTTTTTGCCTTTCACCAGGGGATCGCCATTGGCTCCTGTGACATTTTCCAGCGCGGCAGGCCCATGACAGACAAAGGCAGTTGGTTTGCCCTGCTGGTAGAACGTTTGGATCAGGCTGATGGAAACCGGATCGGTAGGAAGATCCCACATGGGGCCATGGCCACCCGGATAAAAGACCGCATCGTAATCTGCCGCTGAGACCAATTCCAGTTTTACGGTATGTCCCATTTTATTTTTCGTTGCCTGGTCTTCAAAAAATCGTTTGACGGAAGGGGTACTATAAGCGGGTAGGGTGCTTTTAGGATCGATAGGCGCAAGGCCTCCTTTGGGAGAAGCGATGGTTATTTCGACTCCTTCATCGGCTAGTCGGTAATAGGGAGTGGCAAATTCTTCGATCCAGGTGCCTGTCTTTTTATCCATACTTCCTGCATGATCGGCCGAAGTGACGACGAATAATACTTTTTTCTGTTTCATGGTATTTTAATTAAAATTCTTTATACAAAGCTGACCCAAATTCTTACGGTGGGCAAGGAGCCAGGTCACAGATATATTGTGAGGTAGATCACACCTTATTAATTAATTTTAAGACTTATTCGCCCTGAAAAGAAAGTTTTCAGGCAAGCATTACCCATAAAATTGACCCATAAAAACAACCTATATGCATATAGATCACACAACCTTAAGGACGGCGCGGCTGGAAGAAAACAGGGATTTTCTGTTAAGCATATTCGACCTGGTGGAAGGACCGCGTCCTGAACTTATTGCCGCCAATATGCGCGGGCATTGGTTATATCATAAGAATGCTCCCCTGATCCATTTGATCGAAAGTCATGATAAACCAGAAGTTCAAAAAGGGTATACGGTTGAGGCGATCGATCATACGGCCTTTTTTATGGAAGACTATGATGGATTCAAGAGCAAACTGGAAAGTCTCCATATTCCCTATACGCCGATGGAGCTCAAAGATATTGGCGAGCGACGGATCTTCATACGTACACCTACAGGCATTTTGCTGGAAACGGTTTTCAGGGATTAGATGTAACTATAAACTACTTTAATGACAATTCATATATTCGGGGAAGAAATTGATTGAAAATCCTGTAAAAAAATCTATGGGGATCGTCGAATATTTAGAAAAACTGAGAAAGGATGATAACTTTGAGGATGGCTATCGGCAAGGTTTTGAAGCGCAAGGACGCCGCATTGTCCAGAATTTTTTGAAGGTCACCGACCTCCCTCTGGAAAAGATCGCTTCCTTGGTAGGTGTCTCTCTGGAAATGGTCAAGGAAATAAGTATTACGTCTATTATTGAGCAACTGGCTGGAGAAAAACGGAAAGAAATTCTGGAGGAATGCCATGCCAGTTCCTATCGTGAGGATTATTCAGAAAGATATACGAGAAACTATGTACAAAGTTATAAAGTAGGTCTTCAGGATGGTTTTGAACTGGTGATTCGCCGTTTTGTTGAGGGCCTTTTAAAAAATTCGAGCCACACATCAGAGGAAATTTCTTTTTTAGCAGGCGTCACTCTGGAAACAGTAAAGAAGATAAAAAGTGCGCTCTGATTTATATCATGGACCTGGTGGATGAAGATTTGGAATTTTATATTTTTGTACGTTATAATTGACAAATTTTGATTTATGGCATTTTTGTACGTTATGTTGGATGAAAAGGAAAAGAGTCATCCGTCAAATAACCCCATCCAACCACCTCTGCGGGGTGGTTGGTCCATTTTGTGCCTTCTTTAACAGGGGCAATATGCACAAGGCCCAACAAATTTCTAAACATAACAATACCTTTAAATATTGAAATTTCTCTTACTTTAATAATGGCTTTTCATGAAAATACACCTTACTAAATCCTTATTGTTCTTAACGGCCGTCCTTCTTTGTTGGGTTGTTGTACCGGTTTTTGCACAAAAAACGGTTACGCCGCCGACGACCGGGAAGCCGGTTCCAGGCAAAACTGTGTCTGTCAAACCAGAACTCCTTAAATCGGAAACCCTTAAACCGGAAACGTCTAAACCGTTGGTCCTCGATCCTGCCGTACGCACCGGCAAACTGGCCAATGGTTTTACTTATTTTATCCGTCGTAATACGGAACCCAAAAACAGGGTGTTCCTTTATCTGGTGAATAAGGCAGGCTCTATCCTGGAGGAAGAAGACCAGCGGGGTCTGGCGCATTTTGTAGAGCACATGAGTTTTAACGGGACCAAACATTTTCCAAAAAATGAGCTGGTCAATTATTTACAGAAATCAGGCATCCGTTTTGGCGCGGATCTGAATGCCTATACCAGTTTTGATGAAACGGTCTATCAGCTGCCCATTCCATCCGACAAGCCGGAGTTGTTGAAAGGCGGGATGGCGATCATGCGGGATTGGGCGCAGGAGGCCACGCTGGACCCGGAAGAGATCGATAAAGAAAGGGGAGTTATCCTGGAAGAAAAACGGTTGGGGAAGGGCGCAAATGAACGGATGCAAAAAATTTACTGGCCCATCATCCTGGGCAATTCCCGTTATGCCGAACGTATTCCCATTGGTCTGGACACGGTGCTGGAAAATTTTAAACCCGAAGCGATCCGGCGTTTTTACAAAGACTGGTACAGACCCGATTTGCAGGCCCTGATCATCGTTGGCGACATCAATGTGGACCAGATGGAACAAACGGTCAAACAACAATTTTCTTCTTTGAAAAACCCTGTCGGGGAAAAAGCCCGGAAAAAATACGCCGTTCCGCTGACCGGTAAAAACCAGTTTGTGGCGGTAACCGATAAAGAAATGACCGCCACCGTAGCCGAGGTGATGATCAAACATATTGCCCCAAAACTACAAACAACAGCCGATTACCGTAAAGGGGTTATACAGAATTTGTTTAATCAGATCCTTGGAGACCGTTATTCGGAACTGGCCCGTAAGGCTGACCCTCCCTTTATCGGAGGTAGTGCAGGGATCTCCGGTTTTATTGGCGGTCTGGATAATTTTGACGCCAGTGTACAGGCAAAACCCGGTGAATTGGAGAAAGGCTTTAAAGCCGTTTGGCGGGAATCGGAAAGGGTCCGGCAGTTCGGGTTTACGCAGACCGAACTGGATAGGGCTAAGGCCGCATTGCTTAGCGGAGTGGAAGTATCCCTAAAGGAAAAGGATAAAACGAACTCCGGAAATTATGTAAATGAATACCAGGAATATTTTTTGAAGGGAGTTGCGGCACCGGGGATAGCCGTTGAATACCGGTTGACTAAAGACGATCTCGCGGCAATAACCTTAGCCGAAATCAATCAATTGACAAAGGAATACATTAAGCCGGTCAACCGGGACATTTTGATATTGGCTCCGGAAAAGGACAAGGCCGTTTTGCCGGATGAAAAGACGGTGAATGGCTGGTTACAAGAGGTGGAAAACGAAACGCTTAGTCCGTATAAAGATGAGGTTAGCAGCAAACCGTTATTAGGCACCGATCCCGTTCCCGGTAAAATAACCGGCGAACAAGGCAACAAAGAATTAAAATTAACCAGGCTTACGTTAAGTAATGGTTTGGTGGTTTTAATCAAGCCCACGAATTTTAAAAACGACGAGATCGTGTTCAGTGGTTTTGCACCAGGGGGAACCTCCTTGTACAAGGATGCCGAATATCAGTCCGCTGCCAATGCTGCCGGGATTATTGCGGCCGGTGGTGCGGGGAATTATTCCACCAACGAACTGGAGAAATTTCTGCAGGGCAAACAAGTGAGCGTACAGCCCTTTATATCGGAAAGGTATCAGGGCATTAACGGGGCCGCAGCGCCAAAGGATCTGGAAACGGCAATGAAGCTTCTTTATGCTTATTTTGCCGAACCGCGTAAAGATGAGGAAGTTTTTAAAGGGATCATCGCGCGTTCAAAAGCAGGGTTGGCCAACAGGGCTAATGATCCATCCAGCGTTTTTAACGATACCGTAGGCGCTGTTTTGGGGAGTTATCATATCCGCAGAACCGGCCCCACCGTGGAGAAGCTGGATCAGATAGACCTGGATAATGCCTATCGTATCTACAAGGAATCTTTTGCCAATGCCGGAGATTTTATCTTCACTTTCGTTGGCAGTATCGATACCAATACACTTAAACCGTTGCTGGAAAAATACCTGGGATCCTTACCGGCAATTGGCAACCATTTGAAGGCCATCGATCTTGGTATTCATATCCCTGCCGGGAAGATTGAAAAAAATGTATACAAGGGAAGTGAACCCAAAAGTACGGTGCTGCTTATTTATTCAGGAAATATCGGGTACACACCGGCCAACCGGGTCGGGATGGATGCCTTAAAAGAAGTTCTGGAGATCAGGTTGCTGGAAAGATTGCGGGAAGAGGAGAGTGGGGTCTATAGCCCGGGAGCTTATATCAATATGGGAAAATACCCGGATTCAAGGTACAGTCTGATCGTCGAGTTTGGCTGCGCTCCAAAGAATGTAGATAAATTGATCGCCTCCGTAACGGATGAGATCAACAAACTAAAAACTACCGGTCCTCCTCAGGGAAATATCGACAAATGGCGGGCAGAAGAAAAAACCAGCACGGAAACATCCCTGAAAACAAACGGCTTCTGGGTTTCTTATCTGAACGAACAGTTACAAAATGAAGAGCCGCTGGACCAGGTGAATGATTATTTTAAACAGTTGGATCAGGTTACGCCTGCTGCAATAAAAGAACTGGCTGCAAAATACCTGAGTGGTGATAATTTTATCCGGCTTGTTCTGCTCCCGGAAAATGGAAAGTGAAGATATTAAATATCAAATTTTAAAATAATTCCTGGTCTGGTGGTTTGATACCCTGTAAATGAAAATAAACAGTCGTTTGCCCCCGGTGATGGGTTTGATGTTCAAATATCTTGCTCAATAACACAGCTTTAGTCATCACATATTTATTAAAAAGCTTTATGGTGTCCTGGAATTGTTTAGGGTTCATGTTTTTAATGTTACTAATAACAAAATCATAGCCCGCCATTACCATCTTTATGGTATAGGCTTTCGATTTGTCAGTGGATTTTGAGGCCGCACCTTCCTCAATCGGACTTTTAATGCCGCCGGCTAAGGGTGCCAGCTCAAAATTTGCGTCAGTAAAATGCAGCATATGCTCAGCAAACGTTCGCATTTCAGGGGTCGGTTTAAAAGCATAACCAGTTTCCGGCATTGCCTCTAAATAATGCAGGGTAAAGGTTTTTGCTCTTTCCCAATCCTTAATCATTTGCCCGGCATCCTGAGCTTTGGCAAAAGTTGCAAGCAAAACCAGCGTTAGAAAAGTGAATAATTTTGTGATCTTTTTCATTATAGTTAACTTTTTTTTGGTATAAAACAGTCATTCGCGATACAATCATTGTCTAATGCAGGTTGCCGGATTCATCCTGTACCCTTGTGAAGGTCATGATCCAGTTTGTTTCCCAGGTCTTACCCCCGTCGGCAGAAAAAGCCTGCTCGAAACGAACTGATGTGGGAGTAATATCGTAGAAGCCGTTTCGTGCGAGAATGCTACGCCCGTTGAAATTCTCCTGATCGAAGAACTCACCGTGTCCATCCTTAAACTCGCCGATCATCGGTTGCGTCAACATGCCTTGACTGCTATTCGTCCAGTTGAGGTTCCACTGATGGGATTCGGGGTTATATAAACGCAGTCCGACCCCTTCAATGTGTCCCGCCGGGCCATCGACCTCGAGCTCGAGAACACTTGCGCGACCATTCCACAGTTTGCGCACGAACGACATCCCGTTATATTCGGTCCAGCTGGTTGAGCCCGTCAGCGGGTGCAAGAGTCGCGTCACCTTCGTTTTCCAGGTACCGAAGTGGAAATCAAAATCATGTTGACCGTCGTGTTGCGTTGAAGGATTCTGTTGTGCATTACCCTTAATTGATAATATAATGAGGAAAGCCAATATTAGAAAAAAAGATAATCTCGTGATTTTTTTCATTGTACTTAATTTTTGTTTTAATTTCCGGGTGCAAGTTATTCCTAAAACAATTTGGGAAATTGTACAAAATCGTCATTCACGATAAAATCTATAAACGTAATTTGTCAAACGAACCATCCGCAGGGAAGATAGCCATCGAACGGCCGCTCTTTTGCGGCGACAGGGAGATCGTTGTTGTGTTTGGAAGGGTTATTATTTTCCTGGTCTATCGGTTTGAAATATCGAAGCGGTTGCACCCCTGAGAATTCTTTAAACTCCCTGTTAAAGTGCGATTGGTCATAGTAATGGCAGGAATAGGCGAGGCTGGTCATTGTTTGAGGCTGGCCGAAACAATACCTGTCTTTTACGGATTGAAAACGGACGATTCGCGCAAAGTATTTTGGAGGGAAACCAGCGATGGCTTTAAATCGTCTTTCAAATTGTTTAACTGATAGGCCAGACTCTTTTTGTATGGTTGAAATATCCACAGAACCTGCAGATTGGATGACCTGATCAACAAAATAGTTGACAGGGTCCACCTTATAACGCAATGCCCTTTTTGTAAGATAATCTGAAACCCGGGCCAGGCGCTCAGTAGTATTAGCCGCATTATATACCTGGTCAGCGAGAACATCTCCTTCGGATTTAAATAAAGCAGAAAAATCAAAAACGCGGTTTGCGACTTCACTAGCTGGGATATTAAGTAATTGATTTACAGCATGCGGATATAACCGGACGCCAAAAAAACCAAGTTTGGTTCCAACAGCGAATTTATCGTGAATAGAATGCTGGAAACGTATCCGGGCACTTTGAGCCGAATAGTTTTGAAAACCTTCATTGTATTGAAAGATAATTTCAGGACAACTGTCTGCCATCAAAAAGTAGTCTTTCGGAGTAGGCTCATTTGGATCGCTATCCAGCGTCCAAAAGCATTTCACTAGCTGCCTTAGCTGCACTGAGGGTGTGAATATTTTGTAATCCATTTTAAGAAATTTGTAATGAGGCCGCCACAAGTTTACGGGAAATTCGTAAGATACTTTTATAACCCGATATAAATCTTAACAAAACTCATTTTCGGCTTTCCTCAAAATATTATCGCGCGCACATATTGCTAACATAATTAGTTTATTACTAAATAAGTTGGTTTTTAGTAATATCTTTATTCAGTTATGAAACTATATATCGGGCATGTATATCCCTTATGTAGTTTTTATATTTTAACCGTTTAAAGTTTACCAATGAAACAGCGAAAAAAAAACGATATTACTGAATGCAGGAAAAAAATATTTTTTGAATTTAATTTTTTTCCCGCATTCCCTTTATTGTGAGCTTCAGCCTTTGGCTGAGCTCACGAACTGGGCGGAGCCCAGTTCTGGAAAGTAGTTCTGGAAGATGTTTTTGATGATTTGTTGCGCTTTCTTTATACCGATGCCGATCAGGTATATGATATGGCCCGCGGTATTGAATTCCTGGATAAGGAGCTGGCCCAGATTGACCCGGTTCCCGGAGAAAAAAGGAATACGCGGTTTGTGGACAAGTTAGGAAAGGTATATAACAAACAGGGCAGGGAAGAATGTATTTTATTCCATTGTGAAATACAGGGTGACACCTCTAAACCTGAACAGTTTTCTGAAAGGATGTTCACCTACTTCTACCGGCTGAGAGATTTAGACAAAGGGCCCGTTTCTGCAATTGCTTTATTTACAGGAAAGAATGCGAAGAAAATGCCGGATAAGTTTGAATACCAATACCGGAAAACCAAGCTGTCTTATCAATATCATATTTTATCCATCCTTGACTATTCAGATGAGGAATTGCAAGAAAGTGATAATCCTTTTGCCTTGATCGTACTCGCGGCAAAAACCGCTCTTCTGGAGGGCAGAATACCCGAAGTAGAATTACTGAAGCGTAAGCTATTAATTGCTAGTGAATTAATAAAAAAAGGGTTCTCCCGAAGGAAAATAAATGCCATTTTCCGTTTTTTAGATAACTATGTCTTATTTGAAGATCCGCAAATGAATCGTATCTTTAAAGAGACTATTCAATCACACGATAAATATAAAAATATGGGTATCGAAGAATATCTTAACCAGGTGAGTAAAGAAGAAGGAAAAGCTGAAGGATTGGCCGAGGGATTGGCCGAGGGCCAGGCTAAAACACGTCTTATAATTGAGAATTTGCTGAAAGTCTCGGACTTTTCTACACAAAAGATAGCCTCTATTGCTTGTGTCACGGAAGATTTCGTGAACAAGATCAGGCAGGAAATTCTGGTAAAATAAACCACTTGAATTTTGTTAAAAACAATATTAGCCGTCCGGGATCCGGGCGGTTTTTTTGATCTTTCCATATCAAAAAAATTATTAATAAATAAACAGGTTATGCTAACCATCCTAAAGGAAAGTCTGTGGAAACAATTCGGCGCAAGCATCGACATGCTTGAAAATGCCATTATCCTTTGGCCGGAAGAACGTTGGTATACCGACGGGGCTAACGATAGGCGTTTTTTTTATATGGCTTATCATTGCCTGGTATTCCTGGATTATTACCTGACCATCCCGGCTCAAAATCTTTCTTCCCCACTTCCATTCACTATAACTGCAGCCGGTGATATTCCAGCCGATGCCATTGACGACCTTGTTCCGGACAGTATTTATAGTAAAAAAGAATTGCTGGACTATCTCCAGGCAAGCCGTGAAAAATGCCATACCGTAATCGCAGGTCTAACAACCGAAAAATTAGCAGAAAGATGGATAGAGGAAGTGGGTTCTGGAGATATGAATTATGCAGTGCTGGAGATACTGCTGTATAATATGCGACATGTTCAGCATCACAGTGCACAATTGAATAAGCTTTTGCGAAACGAAATAAATAACGCACCGGGATGGGTTTCCCGGGCTAAAGATGATTTGTGACATGTCTTCCCCCTACCATATAACAACGCTTACCAACCAGCAACCAATCATCGATGAACTGGCTGGCCTCCTTATCGAAACAGTCGCCAACGGCGGTTCGGTGAGTTTTATGCATCCGCTTGATCCGACAGTCGCCAGGGCCTTTTGGGAAAAATCACTGCAAGCGGCAGATCGTGGGCAGCGGATTGTGCTAGGGGCATACGAAAACATGCCGGCCGAAATCGCCGGAGTTTCCAAAACCGCCGAAAACGCCACCCTCATCGCCACGGTTACCCTTCTCCTTGACTTCCCTCCCAACCAGCCCCATCGCGCTGAGATTGCCAAAATGATGACGAGGATAAGTCATCGCCGCCGCGGCCTGGCCAGGGCGCTGATGGTGGAGGCTGAACGTTTGGCCATCGAACAGGGACGGACCTTGCTGACTCTTGATACGGCCACCGAAGACGGAGCCGCAGGTCTATATGAAAGTCTGGGATTTCAGCGGGTGGGTGAGATCCCCAATTTTGCCCTGAAACCCCATGGCGGTCTTACAGGAACCATTATTTATTATAAGATAATTTAATTGGTTTGTCTGCCATGCAGTTATCAGGCAGTCCCCATTAATAAATCTTTTACCTGTCTTTTAATCTACCGGTAACAAAGGGCTCGCCTATTTTTTGTAATATTAGGGATAACTTCTTCAGCTCATGAAACTGTTTTTCTCTACCCTCCTGGTTACCTTGTTTTTCCTGCAAGGCCGTTCCCAGTCCATTTTGGTCAATACCTCGATGGAATTGAGCAAGGATTTAATGCCTGAACACGGTTTTTTGCCAGGGAAAAAATTCGCCTTTTATCCAACGCTCGAAAAATACGATTTCAAAGGGAAGAAATTCCGGGTGGAGCTCTATGACCAAAGGGATAGCCTTCAATTAATGCATGTGGCCTGTTCAGAGGTGGAGATCAACAATAAGTCGGAATTTGCCGGTCCGGGCGGGGCGGGGAAGGTCGTGGAATATTTCCGGAATCTTTTGCCCGCCTCTGGTATAACACTGGACTCAACGGCAACCGAAACGATAAAGGTCAATCTGGAGGCATTGGATTCCCGTATCATCGGTTTTGGCAGCGGTACCGCTCACGGTCTTTGCCAGATGCATATTACCTGCCCGGGTATCTCGCAATCCTACTGTGTGGACATCACGGACAAGGACAAACATTCGCCCGTAGGAAAAAATGCCTTCGTGACACGCAAAACGGCTACCCGGATAATTCAGAGCGCCTCCATCAGGGAGGTTATTGAAAAATTCCTGGCCGATCTGCAAAATGCCCAAAAATTGCCCTGAACATATTCTTAAAAAAAGCTATTTTTAAGAATGAGTTTTTTGAACAAAACTATAGGCAAGGCAAGTGCTTTTGCCACTGCTTTTATCAGTGCAATTGTTTCTGAGCATTATAGTACCGTTCTTGGCCAGTCAGGTGGTGAAATAGCGCATTTGGCCGGACCGGTCATGCTTGTCCTGAGTCATTTGCTTACCCATATCGGCAGTGAATTTGTCGCTCCGGTCGCCGAAGAGGTGATGGAACAATTCGAACGGAAAAACCCCAATGAACTCAATCACGATCTGCAGAAAACGCTGCTGGAGTCCATGCAGAAGGCCATCGAAGGAATTGAATTGTTATACAAAGAGAAATACCCGGACAACCCTTTAAACAAACCCATCAAAAAATTCCTTCGCAGTCTTCGAAAAGATTTTTTTACGGAGTTCTCCTCCGCCGAAGGATTTACCCTGGAGAACAATGATTTTAAAAAGATCATGTATACCTCCGATGAGAAAAAAGATAACCGGTTTTTATATACTGACAAAGAGAGCCCTGTCGAAAATGATTTTTCAAAGGCTCTGAACCAACGGTTGGCGGAAGAACTGGCCGGCCAGGATCTGGCGCCGGAGTTCCAGGAATTGTTCATCAAAAATTTCCTGCCGCTAACGCAATTGTATTTTGGGGAGAAACTCAAACAGGATAAGGGAAGTGCCGCCCGCAGAGCGATGGAACGCATGTTGTCCGAAGAGACCCTGATCGGGATCAATAAACTGATCGCCATGCAGGAGACAGCCGCAACGGTTCGAAAAGAAGACGCTACGAATGCCGGATCGAATACCGGGTATCAGCGAAAGGGTGGTAAATTCCTAAAAATGTCTCCTCAACAAATGGAGGAACTCAAGTCGCTGGTCAGGGAGTTAAAAGACAACAACCAACTGGATGTCCAGTTCGGCGAAGCCCTGGACAACCGTTTTGAACAGCTGGCCAGCCAATATAAAGCGCTGCATGGAGAGGTACTCCATATAAAAAAGGAGGTCCATGCTATTCGCCATACCCTCTCCATCAATATGCGGTATGCCCTGATCGTTGCAGGGATCAGTTTAGTAGTGGCGACAATCCTCATCGTTCGGAAGATCAATACCCCTTTTACCGCTTCGGTGACCCTGGTCAATGATCCTGGCTTACCGTTGCCAAAGGATTATCCCGGTTTGAAGTTCCCGGTAAAAGGTTTGCTGTTACTGCCGGACCGGACGGAAACGATCGTTTTTAACGAAGACAGGAGCGCCGTCTCTCCACCGCTGGATCATGACTGGCTGCATAAAAAAATGGCCTTCCGTCTGGAAGATGAATATTGGAGCGTCTCGTCAGATTCACTTATCCTTTCCGATGAAAGGACCCGGGTAAGCATAAGGCCTACCGATAAACTGGCCCATGTCGAAGGAACGGTTGCCGCTTACTCCGGGAAATCCGGCAGCCCGAATCTATCGAATCAAACCAATCAACCGAATCAGCCGAATCAACCCAATCAATCGAATAAACCGAATCAACCGGGTAGTATTTTCATCAAAGGAGCGGAGGTCCACCTTGGCGGCGATACCGTTCTGTATACCAACGATCAGGGTGTATTTAAAGCCTTGCTGCCGTCAACGATGTTAAGACCCATGCATAAAGTGACCGTAATCGCACCGGGTTACAGGGAGGAGACGGAAGACTATTACCCGAATTCCACCCCGTTGCGATTTATGCTGCAGCCCCAAAAACCATTGCGTTAGCCGCAAAAAATTCCGTGTATGAAAGGAACCTTATTATTGATAGCGGGTCTGGGTTTTGCCTCCTGTCTTTTCGGGCAGAACCGGGAACTAAAAGGCACGGTCCTTTACCAGAATAGCGGAAAAAAACCTGCTGTAAAAGTAAAGATCATGGGACAGGGGGCCAATCCGGATTATTCCACTTCGTCGGGACAGTTCCAACTGGTCTATGCCAATAAAGGCCCCGGCGACCCGGCTGGTCTGAGTGTAGGTTCATTGGACCGGTACAATACCCCGGTCGAACTGGTCAATACCGAATTGGTCAATAATACCCGCATACCGAGCGAACCCAAAAATGACCTCTTTATATTTGTTTGTAAGGCCGGGCAACTGGCCGAGGCCAAAACGCATTATTATAATCTTTGCGATTCCAGTCTCCGGAAGAAATACGGCAGGCTGATCGGCGAAAAAGAAAAATTGCTGGCAAAGGCAAACACCAGCGAAAAGGAAAAAGGGCAATTGCAGGCGCAGTTAGATACGCTTCGGACCAATTTTCTGGAAGCCCTGAACAAACTGGATAATCTTTCCGGGTATATGGCGGCTATCAATAAGGATTTTGCTTCCGATATGGTAAAGGCAGCCATGGATAAAATGGAAAAGGAACAGGATATCGAGGGCGCTTTACGGATCCTGGACGATGCCAAACTGGATGAGGCCTACCGCCAGGCTATGGCTATGAAGGCCAAAGCGGAATCAGAAATCGAAAAGGTTACGGAAGGGTATACCCTGAAGATAAATCTTCTATTGCCGCAATTCCGGTATAAGGAAGCTATAAAGTGCTATGAAAAGGTACTTGCCATCGAAGAGGAAAATAAGGCGGACAGTTTACAACTGATCCTCCACTATCTGGGCCTGGCTTCGGCCTATAACGAAGATGGGAAATATACAAAGACGATCGCCATTTTAATAAGAACCAGGGACCGTTTCGATTTTAAAAAGGATTCCCTGACCTGGTCGGTCGTTGAAAATAATTTAGGGGATGCTTATCTGCAAATGGAGAAGGACGATTCTTCCTTGTATTGTTTTCAACAGGTGCTCCGGATCCGTGAAAAAATACTCGACAAGGATGATCTGATGCTGGGAAGTATCTATGATAATTTAGGAGCGGCTTACCGAAGGAATAACTTATTGGACAAGGCCCTGGAAATGGGTAACAAAGGGATCGCGCTCCGGGAACGGATCCTGAAAAAAGACGATCCCAAACTGGCTGTTTCCTATCACAATACGTCGTTGATCTATTTCCGCCTGGTCAATTTACCCAAGGCCCTGGAACTCGAAAATAAATCCATTGCGATCAAGGAAAAGATCCTGCGGCCGGACGATCCGGGTTTGGCTTCTTCCTACCTGCATTTATCCCTGATCCAATATTTTCAAAAGGATAATGTACATGCCATTCGGCATATTCTTAAGGCAAAAGCCATTTCAGAAAAGACCCTGGATCCGTTGCACAGGAATTTTGGAAGTATCTATGATCAATTAGGCCGGGTATATGCACAAATGAGTGTTGAAGATAGTGCGGCTTATTTTTTTAAAAAGGCCGTCGATATTTACGTGGCCAATGATGACAGCACCTCCGGCCGTTCCTCTTATGGTGATTACCTGGATGCCAGGGCGGTTCAGGCCCGGCAGGACAATAAATATATGCTGGCCATCCAATACCTGGATACCTTAAACCGGATCTATAAACCAAAGGATTTACTGATCCTGTTCCGGCTGGGGACGCTCTGTTTCATGATTCACCGTTATGACAGCTCCGCCAATTACTACCGGCAGGCGGAAGCTGCCCTGGAACCTGCTCCCGATAACCAGTACAGAACGATTATCCGTGACCGGATTTTTTATGCCCTGGCTTTCCGGTCTTATTACCGGGATAATGATTATGTGCAAACGCTACATTATTTCGACAGCCTTACCGTACTTCCGGATAGCCTGGGCGATTTAACCAAGACCGCGCTTTGTTATTACCAGCTTAAAAAGTATACACAGGCCATCCGGGCATTGAAACAGGTGCAGGTATTGGATACGCTGCTGGAAATGAAAGGGACCTTTAATGTGTTGGGGATGGCCTATGCAAAAAATAACCAACTGCCGGAAGCAGAGCAGGCCTTTAAGAGCTTCGAAGGACTGCACCTCAGTGAAGGCGTGGCCTTCCGGAACTGGGCCGCCTGGTTCGCGCTGAAGAAAGACAAGGATAAGGCCCTGGACAACCTGGACAAAGCCATCGCCAATGGGTATGCGGACCTGGACTGGATACTTACCGATGATAGTCTGGAATATATCAGAAATGAGCCCCGGTTTAAGGAGCTGGTGAAGAAGCTGAAAGAGAAAGGCTAACTCTTTTTCCTGACTGAAGATTGCCTTACGATAAGATTAGTGGGTAATTTGGTATGGACCGGCGTATAAGGGGCATTACCATTTTTTATTTGCTCCAGCAATAAGCGCATGGCCGTCCTGCCCATTTCGCTCACGGGTTGTTTGACCGTCGTCAGCTGCGGTTCGATGACCGAAGAGATCGGATCATCGCTGAAGCCAACGATCCCCAGCTCGTCCGGAACCTTGATCCCCCTGCTTTTGGCATATAATAAGGTCTGAATGGCCGCGGGGTCGTTGATACAAAAGATAGCATCAGGGCGGGTCTTCTGTGTCAATAATTTTTTTGCAGAGTCCCAGGCATTTTCAGCAGTCAGATCATGATGCAGGATCCATTTTTCATGGGTAGGTAGTTTGTGCGTCTTCAGCGCGTCGAGATATCCTTTAAGCCTGTTCTGGCTTACGCGGAGTTTGGGAGGGCCGCTGATATGAGCGATCCGTTTGTAACCGTTCAGGATCAGATGTTCTACAGCATTATAGGCTCCTTCATAATCATTTACGGTCACCCGCGAGGTGTTTATCTTTTCGCAGATCCGGTTGAAGAAGACGATGGGGATGCCATGCCGTCCAAAGGTCCTGAAATGATCGAAATCGCTGGTCTCGCGGGTCATCGAAATGATCACGCCATCTACCCGGCTCGCCAGCAGGACCTGGGTATTGGCCATTTCCGTCTGAACCGATTCCTGGGATTGACAAATAATGACATTGTATCCCGCTTCGCCGGCTATTTGCTGCGCTCCGATGATGACCGTTGGAAAAAAGGAGGTCAAAAATTCGGGAACGATAATACCGATAGTGTTGCTCCTGCTGTTCACCAGGCTTTTGGCTAGGAGATTGGGCTGGTAATCCAGTTTCTTCGCCATTTGCACGACGGCCTTGCGCGTCTCCTCTTTTATATCTGTATGCCCCTGCAGGGCACGCGAAACGGTGGACTTGGAGATATTCAGGGCCCGGGCGATATCGAGAATGGTGGCAATATGGGTGGGGCTGGGGGCCATATCCTGCTGAGCCGCCGGAATGGTAAAGTAGATCTGGCAATCCTTGCAATAATACCGTTGTTTGCCCCGGGCAAGACCCGATTTGGTAATGGCATGCACCTGCCCGCATTTAGTACAGCGTATCATTCCCATAAGCTTTTTCTTCCTTTCACCTACCGGGAACGATACCGCAATCGTTCCCGGTAGATACTGTTTTCAAAATTAAAGATCCTTAACATTTTCCGGAAAAAACTTTCCTAAAATTGCAATAGCATTCCATTCACTGAACGGAATGCTTTTATCAAAAGGCCTTAACAAGCTGCTTTAACAAACTGATTGCTTTACTTTAAATAAACTGCCATATGCGAAAATTCCGGACGCTCCTTCTGCCTGCCGTCTTTTTTTCCCTTTTTTTAGGTTCTCCCTTTCTTTCCCTTGCCCAGAAGCCTGTTCAGACTATCCAGGGAAAGGTGAGAGATGCCGATAATAATCCTGTCGCCGGAGCCAGTATCACCCTTAAAGGCTCCAAAAAAGGAACCACTACAGATAACAAAGGTGAATTTACAATAAAAGATAGTACACCCGATGCGATTCTGCTGATCTCTTACCAGGGCTATGACGAGGAGACGGTGCCGGTGAACGGACAGTCATTCGTGTCGGTAGTGTTAAAGAGACATATCGGCAAGCTGGAAGATGTGGTCGTCGTTGGTTATGGTACACAACGCAGGGCTGCTACGACGGGGTCGATCGCCTCGGTAAAAGCTGCAGAACTCACCCAAACGCCGGTAACCAATGTTGCCCAGGGGATCCAGGCCAGGGTATCCGGCGTACAGATCACCCAGAACAATGCCGCTCCGGGTGGAAATATCAGCGTTCGTATCCGGGGAACCAATTCCATCAACGGTTCTTCGGAACCGCTCTATATTATAGACGGGATCCAGATCTCCAATGGGGGAAGCGTTACGGACCCCAGCCCTTTGTCCACGATCAACCCCAATGATATCGAGTCGGTGGAAATTTTGAAGGACGCTTCTGCCACCGCGATCTACGGTGCCCGGGGAGCCAATGGAGTCATCCTGATCACGACCAAACGGGGTAAGAATGGTCCGACCCGTGTGCAGATAGAATCTTATCAGGGCGTTCAAAACGCGTTGAAAAAGATAGATATGCTCAATGCGGCCCAGTTTGCCAAGCTGGAGAACGATGTGTACAACAGCCCCATTTATTCCAATCCCGATTCATTGCAGGGCAAGGGGGTGAATTGGCAGGATCTTATTTTACGCAAAGCGATCATCCAGAATTACCAGATATCGGTCAGCGGCGGTTCCGAAAAAACCCAGTTCTCTTTATCCGGCAATTTTTTTAACCAGGATGGTATTATCA
>NZ_JBTLQH010000028.1:0-92089 GCF_054461575.1 Flavitalea flava | reverse complement strand
TTAGTTGCCGTCTGGGAAGAATTATTAGGTGTGGAACGGATAGGGATCCACGATAATTTTTTCGAGCTGGGAGGGCACTCCCTGTTAGCCATCCGGCTTATTTCTGCAGTGCGCAAACAATTGGAGATCGAGGTTTCCATCGGAGATGTATTTGACTTCCCTTCGATCGGCTTATTGGCCGGACATCTAACTATATCTTCCGGAAAGAGGCTGCTCCCACCGATAACGATTCAGGAAAGACCTCCTCTGGTTCCTTTGTCTTACAGCCAGGAGAGATTGTGGTTCCTTGATCAATTAGAAGGAAGTGTATCTTATCATATCCCGGCGGTATTACGGTTACGGGGAACGATAAATGAAGACGCCCTGTGTTTTGCCCTGCAAAGTATCGTAAACCGCCATGAAGTGCTCAGGACGGTTATTGAGGCGGACCAGGGCATTGCCTCCCAGCGGGTATTGGGAAAAGACGTTTGGAAACTGGAAACAACAGATGAAAAACTATATAAAAAGGATACTGAAGCCTTACGGAGCTATATAACAGACTTGATCAACCGGCCTTTCGACCTCTCTGCAGATCATAAGCTTCGGGCCCGGTTGATCCGGCTGGATCCTGAGGAAGCGGTTTTAGTGGTAGTGTTGCACCATATTGCTTCCGATGGATGGTCCAATGGGATACTGGTGAATGAATTTTTCGAATTTTATGAAAGCCGGGTAACGGGAAGGAGTGCCCGTTTGCCACCACTGCCGGTCCAATATTCGGATTATGCGATCTGGCAGCGGCAGTATTTAACGGGAGAAGTGATGGAAAAAAAACTGGATTACTGGCGCAAAAAATTGTCAGGTACCAGTCCACTGAACCTGGCCACCGATTATATCCGTCCGTCCGTTCAGCGTACAAGGGGAAATGTATTGTCGTTCAATATTGAAAAAGAATTGCAGGATAAACTGCAGGTACTCTGCCAACAGCAAGGCGTCACCTTATTCATGTGTTTACTCGCAGGGTTCAAGACGCTCCTGTATCGCTATAGTGGTCAGTCGGACATTGCGGTCGGCAGCCCTATTGCCGGACGCCAGCAGAGTGAAGTAGAAGGATTGATCGGTTTTTTTATCAATACATTGGTTCTGCGCAGCGACCTGAATGGTGACCCCGGATTCCTGGAACTATTGCAACAGGTGAAACTGACGACCATAGGTGCATACGAAAACCAGGAGGTTCCCTTTGAAAAAGTAGTTGAGGCTGTGGTCAGGGAAAGGGAAATGAGCCGGAGCCCGCTGTTTCAGGTCCTTTTCCTTTTCCAACATAATGAGCGGGGAGAAGTAAGAGCGGGATCCCCGGGAGGACTGGAAGTAAGAATGGAACCTTCCGGTCATACGACCTCGAAATTCGATTTGTCCCTTTCCCTGGCGGAAAGTCCGGATGGTCTGCAGGGCAATATCGAGTATTGTACGGATCTCTTCAAGGAAGAAACGATCCGAAGGATGGCCGGCCATTTTACAAGTTTGCTGAGAGGTATCGTTGCGGATCCTACACCAAGGATCGGCGATCTGCCGATGATGACGGATGAAGAACGGCTCCGGATATTAGAAGGGTTCAATAATACCGGTACTGTCCACCCGATAAAAAAGACCGTAGTAGATCTGTTCCGGGAACGGGCAAAAAGGATACCGGACGTTGTAGCTGTTATTTATGAAGATCGGTCGATAAGTTACCGGGAACTGGAAGATCGTTCCAATCAGCTGGGAAATTTATTACGGAGAAAAGGTGTGCGGGCTGAAAGCCTTGTGGTGATCTGCCTCGAACGTTCATTGGAGATGATCATCGGGATATTGGGGATTATGAAGGCGGGCGGGGCCTATGTACCGATCGATCCCGAATTTCCGTTCGACCGGGTCCGTTATATGCTGGAAGATACGGGGGCTTCGGTCATCCTGACCAGTAGTTCCTGCCGGACCCGTGTACTGAACGGGGAGCCTGCCGGAGTGCAGGCCAGATTGATACTGGAGCTAGACGGCCAATGGGAGGAAATAGCCCGTGAAGCGAAAAGTATGGCTCCCGGAGCCCCGGGCCTGCATCATCCTGCTTATGTAATATACACCTCGGGGTCGACCGGATTGCCCAAAGGAGTGATGGTCGGGCATCACGGATTGGCGAACCGGCTGCTTTGGGCACAAGGTTATCACAGGCTAACCCGAAAGGATGTCGTATTGCAAAAGACCACCTATTGTTTCGATGTGTCGGTTTGGGAGCTTTTTTGGCCCCTCATAGCCGGCGCCAGGCTTGTTTTTGCCAGACCGGGCGGACATAAGGATATAGGGTATCTTAAAGAACTTATTGCCGGCCGGAAAATTACCACGATTCATTTTGTGCCTTCTTTTTTATCCCTTTTCCTACCGGAAATTCAACCGGGAGAATGCAAAAGTTTAAAAAAAGTATTGTGCAGCGGAGAGGCATTAAAAAGACCGCAGGTAAACTTGTTCAGGGAGCGCCTGCCCAATGCCGTAATATATAATTTATACGGACCGACCGAAGCCTCCATTGAAGTAACCTATTGGGCTTTGCCAGGGAAAGATGAGATAACCGGGTATGTCCCTATCGGGAAACCGATTGCCAATACTGCCTTATACATCCTCGACCGGAATGAGCATCCTGTGCCGGTTGGTGGGGCTGGGGAACTATATATTGCCGGAGTTCCGGTTGCACACGGGTACCTGAACCGTCCTGAACTGACATTTGACCGGTTCGTGCCCGATCCGTTTACGCTTCCCGGTGGCTCAAGAATGTACAGGACGGGAGATCTTTGCCAGTGGCTTCCTGACGGTAACATCATTTATCTGGGAAGAATGGATGACCAGGTGAAGATCAGAGGATACAGGGTTGAACCGGGTGAGATCGAAAACGTAATGCTTCAGTCGGATCTGGTGAGCCAGGCAACTGTATTACCCCGGATGGAGCCGGGCGGTAACAAGCGGTTGATTGCGTATTTCGTAGCAAATGGAAAAGCCGACAGGGATGGCATCTTTCATTTCCTTAAGGCCAGGTTACCTGATTATATGCTTCCTGTCCTGGTGGAAATCAAGGAGATGCCCCTGACTCCAGGCGGCAAGGTGGACCGGAAGACGCTGCCCGACCCGGATACCTATCAGCTTTACCGGGACCAGTATGTGGCACCCGGCAGCGATCTGGAAAAAAAGCTGGCCCTTATCTGGGAGGAACTGCTGCATATAGAACAGGTGGGTGTAAACGATAATTTTTTTCTGCTGGGAGGTCATTCAATGCTGGGGATAAGGCTGGTTGCCCAGGTCAGGAAAATGCTTTTGATCGATGCCTCGATCGGGGATGTCTTTGAGCATCCGACGATCGCACAGATGGCTGCAAAATGGGAAGGGGTGGCCCGGAGTTCGGCTGGCCAGGCATCAGGAAGCAAGCCTTCCGGCAACCTGCATCTGGTATTATTACACGAGAGCCCATATGATCTTCCGGTGTTCCTTATCCCTGGTGCAGGCGGAAGAAGTGACGCTTTTCAGCAACTTGCCGAAGCGTTAGGAGATATTTATACGGTCTATGGCCTTCACATGAGAGGAACCGAAAAAAAAGGGAAGCCGCTGAATACCATCCGGGAAGTGGCGGCACAAAATATCAAATGGATACGCAATGCACAGCCGAATGGGCCATACCGGCTCATAGGGCATTGTTTCGGAGCGAATATTGCCTATGAGATGGCCGTTCAGCTGGAAAAGAAAGGTCAGGTCATTGACTTTGTCGCCGTACTGGATGGAATTGCAGGCGTGAAGCGGGCTGTTTCTCCCGAATTCAATGAAACGGTTTTTATAATGCAAATGATAGCAGATTATTTTGTCAGTTTCGACATCATCAAAGTCCCTTACCCGGATTGGGTGAATGAACTGAAAGAACACTTATCGGGTTTGCCATTGAAAGCGATGATGCCTTTCGTGGCCGGTTTTGTGAAAGGAAAGATCCCTGAAAAGAAAAAGACCATTGAATTCTTATCCAGGATAATCAACGTCAGGATATTCAATACACAGATGCACTACAGTCCCCCCGGAAAGATCAGGGGCGAATTACTTATTCTAAAGGCGGAAAAGACCAATATGCCCGAACGCGAAGAGATGCTAGGCTGGGCAGGATTTGCCGAACATCTGAAACTCCGCATGGTACCCGGAGATCACGACACCATGATAAACAAAGAGAATTCGGCCATAATAGCCCGGCATATAAAAGACAGATTTAACCAGGGGTAAACTTAGCAGGAAAGCAGACCAACAGGTTACAAACTACAACTCCATGCAAAAACAATCAACAGAACCATCGCCTTTTCGAGCCGAATTATTTAGCTCCGGACAAATAGAGGGGTATGGTAAAACAGTGGCCGGAAAACACCGGGTTGGTTCGGGTTGTAAAGCGGCCGGGCTTTTCAGGAGATTGTCCGGCAACGAATCGGTATTAACAGCAATACATGATCAGTTTGCAACAGCCGCAAAAGTAAACAGGCGAACAGGGGCTATTGAGTGGTTTTTGAATAATTTCCCTTTAATAAAGGACCAGATCCATAAGGCCAGGAAAGGACAGCCAAAAAAGATCCCGGAAAATTTTTGGCATCTGACCGATGGTCCCTCTAACGGCTTGCCGAGAATTTATGCTATCGCCGTGGAGATTATTTCACATAGCGATGGGCAGCTTGATCCGGAAAGCCTGAAAGGTTTTATACTTTCCTACCAGACCCTCTCCGTCCTGTCTCAGAATGAACTGTCGGCATTTCCTACCTTTCTCCGGCTGGCGCTTATCGAGAATCTGCGACGTATAGCCGTTTCTATGTCCGAATCGATTGCGGCAAACCGGGTTGACCACCAACAGATGATAAACTGGCTTTCCTTAAGGAACAATATAACCAGCCTTCGTATCCTGACCGCAATGGACTGGCATGACTTTATAGATGATACAAGTGTTATAGAGCCGATCCTGCGCAGGGATATCGGTGGCATCTATCCAAAAATGGATTATTTTACCCGGAACGATTATCGCAATGCCGTAGAAAAAATGGCTTGGAACAGTGGTAGGTCCTGTAAGGAAGTGGCCCAGGCGGCCATTCAATTGGCGAAAGAAAATGCTGAGAGGTATAACCGGGAAGACAATCGTACCGCACATGTAGGTTTTTACCTTATCGATTCGGGTCGTCCAATCCTGGAAAAGTTGATGAATGTCCGCAGGTCGCGAAAGGAGCTGCTGGAGAAAAAGGTTCGGGATTATCCTCTTCTGGTTTATGCCGGCTCGATCAGCGTTCTGACGTTCATCATTGGGGTCACACTTTTTATGGGGGGATATTCGCGGTTTGCAGGCAGCTATCCGGCGGGAACCGGAGCCGAAAGGATCTGGCTCTTCCTGGCCGGCTTGTTTTCGTTGGCCTGTGCAGGTCAGGCGGCAATAACGGTCACTGATCTGCTGACAAAGTTCCTTATAATTCCCAGGCGGCTTCCGAGGATGGATTTTTCGACAGGGATTCCCCCGGAATTTTGTACACTGGTCATTGTACCCGCCTTGCTCAGGGATAAAAAAGAGCTGGAAAAGCTGGTGTATGACCTGGAAGTACGTTTCCTGGCAAATCAGGATGATAATCTGCATTTTGGACTGCTGACCGATTTTCAGGATGCGTCGGATAAAACGGTTCCAGGAGACGATCTTCTTTTGCAACTGGCAAAAAAGAAGATAGAAGACCTGAACAGAAAATACGGACGACCCTCTAACTCTCTTTTTTTCCTTTTTCACCGCCCCCGCCATTGGAATGCCACTGAACACACCTGGATGGGATACGAACGTAAAAGAGGGAAGCTGATGGAATTAAACGTTCTGCTGCGTACAAATGCCAAGGAAGGTTTTTCACTCATTATTGGAAATCCTGAAATTTTTCCAAAAATAAAATATGTCATTACGCTGGATGCGGACACGCGATTGACAGGCAATGCTGCCTGGAAACTTATAGGTACGCTTGCACATCCCTTGAACCGAGCCGTATACTGTGAAAAGAAACAGCGGGTAACGGAAGGGTACGGTATCATTCAGCCCAGGATAGGCGTATATTTCAAGGAAGAAAAAAGTACTTTTTATGCGCATATGCATGAGAACGATTCGGGGATAGATCCCTACACCCTGGCTGGTGCAGATGTTTACCAGGACCTGTTCAATGAAGGTTCCTTTATTGGAAAAGGAATTTATGATGTTGATATTTTTTTAAAAGTTTTGCGGGGCCGATGGCCCGAAAATAGGATCCTTAGTCACGATCTGTTGGAAGGATGTTATATAAGATCCGGCTTATTGAGCGATACACGGCTTTATGAAGCCTATCCTGATAATTACAGGACCGATGTGCGGCGTCGTGTCCGCTGGATCCGGGGTGACTGGCAAATCGGGTTCTGGATACTGCCATTCGTTCCCGGCCCTGGAAAGCGTCTTGTCAAAAACCCGATTTCCGCTCTATCAAAATGGAAGATCTTTGATAACCTTCGTCGCAGCCTGATGCCGCCTGCCTTCTTCCTCCTTTTGGTTTGGAGCTGGATCGTTCCCGGGCAGAGCATGTTTTACAGCATATCGGTTATTTTTTTGATGGCATTACCATGGCTCACAGTGCCCATTCAAGGCTCATCGAAGTCATTCTCCCAAATGGTGCATAGGATTGCCTGTCTCCCTCATGAGGCCTTTTATTCAGGATATGCCATCCTGCTTTCCGCCTGGCGAATGCTCGTCAGTCGGAAAAAACTACTGGAATGGCATTACCCCGGGCACAACGGAGAGTTTCCTTTGGGAATGGCGGGCTCGAATTACGGCTTTATGTGGGCAGGGCCCCTGGTCAGCCTGATTTTGTTGTTATTCCTTAATGTTAATTCTTCGGGAAGTGTTGCCTGGGCAGGTCCTTTTCTTTTCTTATGGTTATTCTCCCCGGTTATGACCTGGTTCATAAGCAAGCCCAGATCCATGGATGAAAATAAACTGTCTGAAAAGCAAAATCTTTTTCTCAGACGGCTGACGAGAAAGACATGGACCTTCTTTGAAAATTTCGTATCTCCTTTTGAAAACTGGCTGCCTCCGGACCATTTCCAGGAATACCCCGTCGAGAAGGTCGCACATTATACCTCGCCTACTAATATTGGCCTGGCGCTGCTTGCCAATCTTACCGCCTGGGACTTCGGATATCTTACTACCGGGGAATTCATTGAACGTACTTCCGGTACGATGAATACTATGAGACGTTTAGAACGATATCACGGACATTTTTATAACTGGTATGATACGTTATCTCTGAAAGCTGCCGCACCTAAGTACGTTTCTACTGTGGACAGCGGTAACCTGGCAGGCCACCTGCTAACCTTGCGCCAGGCTATTCTGGCCATGCCTGAACAGAAGATAACAGGACCCGGCCTTTTTCAGGGTTTGTCAGACACGTTAAGTTTGGTGGAAGAAGAACTAAGCGGGTCTGTTGAAGATTGGAAAGAAGGGATTCCCTTTGAAAATTTCAAAAAAGAACTTACCGAAGCAAGGGCAGTTCAGACCCCCGGATTATCCACAATGTTATTATATGCAGACAGGTTGTTTATCCTATCTGGAAAGATCCTGGACTCTCTTCCGGGTTCAACGGGGAACAGACCTTTTTCTTTTACGAAGGCGCTTCACAGGCAATGCGGAAACATCCGGGCTGATCTCCTGCTGCAAGCGCCATGGCTACAGTTATCTTCCTTTCCTCAAAAATTTGGAGAATTGTTACCTGCCGATGAGATTCCATCCGTACAGGGGCTATTAAAAATCGTAACGGAATTAATTCCCCTGATCGAAAACCGGCAGGATCATCACCATACCATGGCGGAGCAGGAGTGGCTTCAGCATTTGAAGGAATGCCTTTTACGTGCACAGCACATTGCCCAAGCCCGTATGGAGGCTCTTGACGAACTGGTCCTCGCCTGTAACGGGTTTACCGACCAGGAATATGAATTCCTGTATGACCGATCCATGCATCTGCTGGCCATTGGATATAATGTGGAAACGCACCGGCGGGATGCCGGGTATTATGACCTTTTAGCCTCGGAAGCAAGGCTGGCTTCTTTCGTGGGTATCGCTCAGGGCAAATTACCACTAGAGAACTGGATTGCCCTGGGAAGAACCTTCGGAAAAGCTGGTAACAAACCGATCCTATTCTCCTGGAGCGGTACGATGTTCGAATACCTGATGCCCTTATTGGTTATGCCGATGTATGAAAAGACCCTGCTTGATCAGACCTGTAAAGCGGTCGTAAAAAAACAAATCGGGTATGGCAGGGAAAGAGGTATTCCCTGGGGCATATCTGAATGTTGTTATAGCGTGGTAGACTCGGACCTGAATTACCAGTACAGGGCATGCGGTATCCAGGAGATAAGTCTGAGGCCAAGGCTGGAAGATGATCTGGTTGTTGCGCCTTATGCCTCCGCATTGGCGCTCATGATAGAACCGAAACAAGCCTGCCGGAATCTCGTGAAACTGGCAGCCGGAGGCGCAGAAGGTCAATTTGGTCTTTTTGAGGCTATCGATCATTCACTTCCTGACCTGCCAAAGCAAGGTGGTCCGCAAGTATCAGGGGGAAAAAAAGGGGTAACCGTTGGTTCTTATATGGTCCATCACCAGGGCATGATCTTTCTTTCCATGGCCTATTTTCTTTTGCATAAGCCAATGCAAAAACGATTTGAAGCCGATCCTCAATTGCAGGGTTTTTTATTATTACTACAGGAGCAGGTGCCAAAAGAAATAGATTATTATTTACCCGATGCCATTCCCGCCGCCATTCCCGCCGAACCTTCCTCCCCGGAAGAAACAGCAGCAACCTATTTACATCCTGTCCTGAAAAGGATCGGGGTGTCATCAGACGAGGAGCGATGCTTCAGCAGTCTGGCCAGGGTTCTTTTATTTAGCCAGGAGGAAGGGAAGGGTAAACTACCTGTAGTACTGCTCCGGATCAAAGATCCAACCCATATCAGCCTGGTGGAAGAACTTGTGCGGATGCATGCCTACTGGCGTTTGCATGGCCTTACCGCTGACCTGGTGATCTGGAACGACGTGTTGGTAGGTTACCGGACATTTCTTCAGGATCATATCCGGGAGCTGATTAGCTCCGGCGTTGCAGGGACCCTGTTAGGTCTTCCGGGGGGAGTGTATATTTTGACAACGGACCAGCTTTCCCCTGAAGATCAGGCATCCCTTCAGACAAAAGCACAGATGGTGATCCCGGATGAAATGTGCGGGGTGGCTGATTTAGTTAAAATCCTGAATAAAAAGCGCTATGTTAAAGACATTAAATGAAAAACAAACCGGTTTTAGCTGGATCGGCCAGCGTCCGGGGATTGACAAAAGAACTGCGCTGCTCGTGCCTGTATATAATGAGAATAAAAACGGGTATTTGGGTAAAAGAGTGGCCTATTTTAAGGAAATAGCCGAAAAATTCGGAGAAGAAATGGATGTGATCATTATTAACGATGGTTCATCCGACGGCAGCCTGGAAATAATAAAAGAAATTTTCACCGACGCCCAACTACCTGCTTTTTATCTCGCTTCCGTAAATCCGAACGGGAATAAGGTCGGGGCCTTATTTATGACTATCCTGGCGATCTCCCATTACTTTGTCATATTATCGGACTTCGATACGGATCTTTCCGGTGTCGAAGTATTGCTGGATCATGAAAACATTCTTAACGAAGATCCTGAACTGATGGGCTGTTATTTTAGAATGCTTCCTTTCGAAGGGGCAGGAAAAGTATTCAGGTATCAACAGCTGGAATATGCCCTGGCAAGGAACCTGTATAAATTTCACGAAAAGGATTTGAGTGTCCGTGTGATGCCGGGCGCCGGTTCCTGTTATAAAAGGGAGATATTAATCTCGATCTTTGATCAGCATAGCGGGCTGCGTAGCGGGGAAGACAGGGAATCCACCCTGATCGGTCTTAAGCTGGGGTTTAAGACGCTTTACCTGCCCAAGGTATTGGCCCTGACGCGGCCTCCCCTGACATTTAAGGCCCTTATAAAACAAAGAATAAGGTGGAATTTGGGGTACCTGGAAACTTTTTGCAAGGAAAAAAACTACTATGGAGTCCAATTGACAAAAGGAACCAGGATCGGATTGATGACCTTGTCGGATATGCTATCAGTTGTGTTCATGATCTTATTACCCTTTTCAATTGTAGGGATCAGCCTGATCGGCCTGCATTTTCTCCTGGCTTTTTTTATAGTGCTGTATACGGCCATTGCGGCAGGATGCATTAGTTTGTTGCAGCTGTCTCCTTTTGAATCTGACGAATTAAAAGGGATCAAAATAAGTTCCGTATTATATTTTCCTTTCTTCAAACTATCTGTCGACTATATTTCCTGGATGGGGGCCTTACTAACCTTCCTTAAAAAATAATTTCATCAATCTTAAATTATAACTATATGGGTCGCAATATCATCGGTATTTCAGCTTTTTTTCATGATTCAGCCTGTTGTCTGATGCAGGACGGATCGCTGAAGGCGGCAGCGGAGGAAGAACGGTTTACCCGCGTAAAAGCGGATCCTTCCCTCCCTAAAAATGCATTTAGCTATTGTCTCAAAGAAGGGAGTCTTACCGTAAAGGAAATTGATTGCATCGCTTATTATGAGGATCCGGAAAAAAAACTGGCGCGTCAATTATGGAGTGGGGTCCTGGGAAATTCACCGGATATTCTTCATGGTGCCGATCTTAAAGGAAAAGTGGAAGGACAAATACGGCAGGTTCTGGGTTATGAAGGGGAGATAAAATATATCGATCATCATATGTCACATGCCGCCAGCAGTTTCTTTTTTTCAGGCTTCGACGATTCAGCGATTCTGACGGTGGATGGAGTAGGGGAATGGGCGACCACAACCTTTGGGAAAGGGGACAGTACGGGGATAAGGATTTTTGAAGAAGTGCATTTTCCGGACTCTCTGGGCCTGTTGTACAGCACGATCACCAGTTACCTGGGATTTGGCGTGAACGACGGCGAGTATAAGGTAATGGGCCTTGCGCCATATGGCAAAGCCATCTTTGTTGATCAGATCCGGCAGTTAATGGAAATAGGACCCAAGGGACAATACCGGCTTAATATGCAATATTTCGCTTTTCTGAAGAAGAACCGGATGTACGCAGATGAATTATCCCGTTTATTCGGGAGAAGCCCCAGAAAAGAAGATGCGGAGATGGAACAGTTCCATAAGGATGTGGCCAAAAGTCTGCAGGTTGTGCTGGAGGAAGTGCTGATCGATAAAGCCAATTATCTTTTCCGGGAAACCGGCAGTGAAAATCTTTGTCTGGCAGGAGGGGTCGCCTTAAACTGTGTGGCTAACGGTCAGATTCTTCGAAAAGGACCATTTAAACGTTTATTTGTTCAGCCCGCAGCCAATGATGCCGGAGGGGCGATCGGGGCTGCCGCAATGGCCCACTTTGTTCTTGAAGGCTCCCGGCCTTCCACGGAAAGGCTCTCCCATGTCTATCTGGGGCCATCCTATTGCTCCAACTATATTTACAGGTTGCTGCAATCCACCTCCGTTGAGTATAGTGATTTTCGGGGACGAAAAAATGAATTATTGCAATTAACTGCTGCCCGGTTATCCAAAGGCAAGGTAATTGGCTGGTTTCAGGGCAGAATGGAATTTGGCCCGCGCTCTTTGGGGGCAAGGTCCATCCTGGCAGATCCGAGGAATGATCAGATGAGGGACCGGATAAATGCAATGGTTAAGAAACGGGAGGGATTCAGGCCTTTTGCCCCCGCTGTGATCGATGCCTTGTCGGCCGATCATTTTAATCTCGATCATTTGTCGCCATTTATGCTGGAGACCTGTGAAGTCATTTCTCCTCTTCAACTCCCGGCCATCACCCATGTTGACAATTCAGCCCGCGTACAAACCGTAAGCCGGGAAACGAATCGTGTTTTTTTTGAATTGCTCGGTGAATTTTACAAACTGACAGGCTGTCCTATTTTGCTGAATACTTCTTTCAACATAAAAGGCGAGCCCATCGTATGCTCTCCCGAAGATGCGCTGCGATGTTTTATTACAACGGATATAGACGTATTGGTAATAGAGGATTTTATAATTGAACGGAATAAAAACAATTTTGACTTATTGAAGTTGATCATTCAAAAAGACAGGGTAAAATCGAATGCTATCACCCATGATGTATACACTTTTGTTTAATCTTACTAAATAATCTGTTATGGACACAAGGCCTTCAGAATCGTTAAAAACAATAGCCACTTCACTGGCAGGACTTATCACTGCGCACTCTTCCGACCGGGAAAAAATGGCCTTTCTGTTAAAAGAATTGTCTGGTACCCCAATTGAAAACCAGGCAGACGAGGAGAAAAATACCGCAAATATTTCCGTTGAAGAACCAATCTCGATAGGCATCTGGAAAAAATGCATCGAAAATAATACCCTTTTCTATGAGCGGGATGCGGATATGAATATTGACTGGCCGCTTTGGGCGAATGTACACAGGCTTTATCCTAAAAAGGATAAGACAAGGGTGCTCCTGCTTGGAGAATCGGTTGCACGGGGATACTTTTATGATCCCTATTATACTGTGGCCCTGGAGTTGGAGGGGATCCTGAATAAATTGCCGGAAGCCCGGGGGCAGGAAATGGAAGTGATCGATCTGGCGCGTACGAATCTCCGGATGGACGGACTGACGGCCCTTGTGAGGGGTTGTACCGCATTGGATCCGGATGCCGTAGTCATCTTTGCGGGAAACAACTGGTTCCCCAATCTCCGTGATGCTATGACCGATAGCGACTATAAAAAAATGTATCAAAGATTCAGGGAAGATTCATTCGGCGGACTGAAATCATTTTTGGAGGAAAAATTCAGAGAAATGATCCGCTCATTTTTAAAGGAGATCGAACAAACGCTGACCTTTAAAAATATCCCGGTTGTCTTTATCATTCCCGGATTTAATTTAAAGGACTGGAAAAGCGATCATATCGGCAAGAGCCTCCCCTGGCTGCCTGACGATGCTGTTACAAAATGGCTGGAAGCAAGGGCTGCCGCTGAATCGGCCTGGGCAGACAGAGAATGGGAAAGGATGGGGGCTTCTGCTGCCGAAATGGTGACCATCGATCCGTTTAACCCGCATGGATATGAGCTTTTAGCCGAGTACTTTATAGTGAACAGGAAATGGAGCGATGCCAGGAAATGCCTGGAAACCTGCCGGGATTCCATTTTGGTTAACCGGGGTGGCAATAATCATCCCAGATGTTTTGGTATCATCAGAGATACTTTATTGGAAGAAGCTGGCGGGGCGGGTGTCGTCCTGGTAGATTCCCCCGCGATATTCAATGAGTTCATGCAGGATGGCATTGCAGACCGTACGCTCTTCTTCGATTATTGCCACCTTACGTTGGAAGGTATCCGGCTTTCCATGAGGCATGCGGCCAGTGTCCTGATAAGAGCCCTGACAGGAAAAGATCTTCCGGTCGGACAGATTAAGGATTCTGGTACGGAACCCAATAAACTGGTAAAGGCTATCGCTCATTTTTGTGCGGCAATCCATAATGCGCATAATGATCAGACCGCTGAAATCGTCAGGTATCATTGCCGGAAGAGTTTGTCTTTTTCCGTAGAAGTAAAGGAGACGATGCTCCAGTTTATAGATTTTGCTTCCAGATACAGTCCGACCATCCTTTGCAGAACTTTTGAGCAAATCATTTTAAATGGGAAGATGCGGCAATACGAGGGCGGATTTGCCCTGCGTCCGCCAAGAGGCCGTAAGCTTATGGACATTAAGCTGGTGGATGCCATATCTGCGTCATTAAGCGCTATAGGTATCCATATCGAGCCTGAAATAAGTAAATTGCGGGCTCAGGAGCACCTTATAGCGGAAGACCGTATAAACCTGATGGAGTCATTTTACAGTACAACGACCTACCAGGATTTTCTCATTGCCGAACCTATCCCGGTCTATTCTCAGGCCCGGTCAACGGAATCTGTTTTTACCTTTATCTCTGATGGAAAATGTCCTTTGTACTTTGAATTGGTATACAGGACTCCGAAAAGATATTCACCAAAGGAAAAGATCCGGATCATCGTCAACCAGAAAAAGGAAGAGGCTATCGAACTGCCCATGAGTGAAAAATGGTCTGCCCGATCCTTTCTGATCGGGTGGGACCTGCTGACAGACGGAGTGAATAAACTGGAAATTTCCTGGCCTTATTCGGCCATGCCCCTGGAGGAAGTAGAAGGGGATATTTCACCAACAAGGTTCCTGAATGCCTTGTTACCGGTTTTAGGGGAGATTCATTCCTTTACCGCCGTAACAGGAAAGGAAAGTCTGGTTCCGGAGAAAGTATTTCTTAAAAACTATTAACGAATATTTAAAAGTTTTTTTTATAAAACTATAAACTTAGTTTTATATTTGAACTATAAACTTAGTTTTGAATGAAGGCGTTAACCAGGGCAGAAGAACAGGTAATGAAAGTCTTATGGAAGATGAAAAACGGTTTACTAATGGAAGTGGTCGAAAAAATGCCATCCCCCCAACCCCATAAAAATACGGTGGCCACCATTCTGAAGACCCTGGTGGATAAGGGGTTTGTTAAAGTAGAAAATATCGGAAGGGTTCACCGGTATCATCCTGCCGTTTCCATCGATGAATATTCCAAAACCACCTTAAGCAATGTAGCCAAAGGATATTTCGGAGGCTCATTCAGTAATATCGTATCTTTTTTGATCCAAAAAAACAAGCTGTCAGTCGAGGATCTGGAGCTCCTGTTAAAAGAAGTAAAAAAGGAATAAAACTAGCCTATGAACGCAATTCTTTCCTATTTGTTGAAATCACTGTTATGCAGCGGTATCCTGGTGACCTGTTACTGGCTTGTTCTGCGAAATAAAAAAATGTATAGCTATAACCGCATTTATTTATTGCTGACGGTCATCTTCAGCCTCTTTTTGCCGATCCTGCATTTTCAGGGGTTAAGTCTTGAAGGGTTTTCCTCCGCCACTTTTCTCAGACTCGTTTACGTCCTGAGCGGGGCGGGTGACCAGCCATTACCCTTACACTTTACCTGGGAATGGGCAGTATTTACAGCAGTATTATCCGTAAGCCTGCTGCTGCTCATCCGGCTCTTCCTGCGAATAAGATGGATCTATAGGGCCAGGGGCCGTTATCCGGTTATTCCGATGAAGGGATTTAAACTCATAGAAACCCAAATGGATCAGGCCCCCTTTTCTTTTCTGGACAATCTTTTCTGGAGGGAAGATATTTCCCGGCTTGACCCCTACGGAGAAAAGATATTCCAACATGAACTTATACATATCAGGGGAAAACATACCTATGACAAGCTTTTTCTTCAGGTCATCGTTTGTATATGCTGGATAAATCCCTTTTATTGGCTGGTTCAGAAAGAATTGAATCTGCTCCATGAATTTATAGCCGATGAAGGATCGATAAAAGACGGAGGACCGGCTCTCCTCGCCCGGTTATTGCTGTTGTCCTGTAATGAAGGGAAATCCCAGGGTCCATACCATTCTTTTTTTACTTCGCAGGTAAAAAGGAGATTGTTCATGATTTCCGGTGACAAGCGTATCACGTATCCATTTGCCCGAAGAGCAGGTTCACTGGGGGTTACCCTATTACTGGTTCTCTTGTTCTCTTTTACCTCCGTTATCGGGAAAACCAAAATCCCTTTACCACCGCATTCAAAGGAGCGGCGTTCGGCAGCGAGTGATTTTGCGAAAAAACGTCTGGATGAAGCAAAAGCTTCCAAGGGCGAAATTTATACAGTGAATTAGGTGCTTTTTTAGGTCAATAGATTTACCGGCCAATTCATTTACCGATTAAACCTTATCTATGATCAAGAACTATTTTAAAACGGTGATCCGGAACCTGTTTCGCAATAAAGTCTTTTCCTTCATTAACATAACCGGGCTCAGCATAGGCCTTTGCAGTTGTATTTTAATCCTTCTGTATACCAAGGACGAAGTGAGTTATGACCGTTTTCATAAAAACATAGACCGGATCTATCAACTGACCTGTGACCGTCTTTCCACCACGGAAGCGGATAAGCGGTCCGCCATTGCGGCTATGGTGCAAGGGCCGGCCTTTAAGCAGGATATACCGGAAGTCGATGAATTCGTCCGGGTTGACAAACAGCCTTTTGTTGTAAAAAATGATAAAGGTACCTTCAACGAGGCGGGAACATGGGTGGATGAGAATTTTTTCTCTGTGTTCTCCTTTCCCATGATAGACGGGGATCCGAAAAATGTATTGGCGGACCCTCATTCGGTAGTATTAACCGATGAAACGGCAAAAAAATATTTTGGTTCAGGAGATCCTACAGGGAAAACCCTGGACGTGGAAATAGATGGCCGGTTCGAGCCTTTTGTGGTCAGCGGAATTGCCAAAAAGGCCCCACAGAACTCAAGCATCAAATTTACCATGCTCCTGCCATTCAAGTATCTGGAGGCGACCCATCCTGATAACGGTTGGATGTGGTTCTCCTATCCAACCTATCTGGTCTTACATGCAAAATCGGATCTGAAAGGCGTAAGTGCAAAAATGAACCAGGTGTTCGAAAGCAGGGCGAAAAACGAATTGGATGAAAATAAGCTTCTTGGTTATAATGATAAATTCGTTTGGGGGGCCTTTCCGTTCGCGCAAATGCACCTCAATAAGAATTATGACGGTATGCCGGAGGCAAGCGACCCGATATATTCCTATATTCTTTCCTGCATTGCTATTTTTATCTTATTAATTGCCTGTATCAATTTCGTGAATTTAACGGTAGCTCAATCCCTTAGAAGAAGCAAGGAGATAGGAATCCGGAAAGTGATAGGGGGACTTAGGAGCCAGCTGATGATACAGTTTCTGGGCGAATCCCTCTTCGTCTGTTTCATTTCGTTCACGCTGGCTATTGTCCTGGTAGAATTATTGCTGCCTGTATTCAATGACCTGGCCAATAAACAGCTAAGCCTTTCCTATCTTTTCGATCTTAAGCTGGTAGGCGGTTTTGTCGGTTTGTTCCTGATCACCGGATTGGTAGCCGGAGTCTATCCCGCCCTTGTTTTGTCCGGGTTCAATCCGGTGGAATCCTTATATAACAGGACCCGGATGAATGGAGAAAATTACCTGGCAAAGGGATTGGTGGTGTTGCAGTTCGCCATTGCCAACTTCCTTATTATTGCTACCCTGTTCGTCTATGCGCAGTTTAATTTCCTGACCAAGACCAACCTGGGATATAACGATAAAGATCTTCTCGAGGTAGTTATTGATAAGGCCATCATGGACAAACCTTTGAACGATGTCATGAAAACAGAAATTTCCAGAGTACCCGGGGTGGAAAGAGTAACGTCAAGGAATGTAGGCCGTTTCGGTGGGCCGACCAAAGCCGGGGGTAAAGAGTTCAGGGCCGTATATGAACACGTAGATGAGGATTACCTGACTGTTTTGCAGGTACCTCTCGTGGCCGGGCGTAATTTTTCCAGAAACTTTCCTTCTGATTCGGTTAATTCCGTATTGGTCAATGAAACCTTCGTCAAAGCGGCAGGGTGGAAGGACGGGGTGGGCAAGACCATCGATTTTATGAATTTCCCTTATTGGGGAGATCGTAAAATAACCATTGCAGGAGTGGTAAAGGATTATTTTTTTGAACCCTTGAAAGAAAAAATCCAACCCCAGGTATTTACCCTGGAGTCTTCCCTGCCACTTGGGAAATTCCTGATACGGATCAATCATAATAATACGCCACGGACACTGAAAGCTTTGGAGAAATCTTACCAGGCGATGATACCCTTTCATCCTTTCCAGTATTATTTTAAGGAAGAGCTCAATATCAGGAGTTATGAAGCAGAGTCAAAATGGAAACAGATCATTACTTTCGGCGCCATGCTGACTATTTTTATCTCCTGTATCGGTCTTTTCGGTCTTGCTTCGCTTTCCATTCAGCAACGAACCAAAGAAATTGGCGTTAGAAAGGTCCTGGGCGCCAGTGTCCTGACGATCTCCCGGCTATTATCCAAAAATTTTTTGTTCCTGGTGCTGATCGCTTTTTTTATTGCGATGCCCGCCGCCTGGTATGCTGCCAACCGATGGCTGGAGAATTTTGCCTATAAAATTCCTATTTCATGGGTAACCTTTGCCCTGGCTGCTTTACTTACCCTTGTTGTTGCTATGATCACAGTGGGTTATCATACCCTCCGGGCGGCGCTGGCCAATCCTATCCGGTCATTGAGGAACGAGTAGTGTTTTTTTCAAACTATAAATAAATAAAACAATGAAAAGTAAACTCTTATCCGTGATGCTGGTATTTATATTCTGCGGCGTCCGGTTATTTGCACAAAAAAAGGATACGCTTCCAAAACCGGTAAAAACGGGTAACGAATGGCATATGCCTACGGAGGCGATCAAACGATCCCATGATTTCGCCAACCTGCTTAAAAAAGATCTTACCCTGGATGATGCTACTACCAAAAAGGTTTTTGATATCCATTTCGGCAATACCAAATCCGTAGATGAGATCCGGATGGGACCGGGTTCCGAGAATGCAAAAGCCCAGGCTATGAAGGGAAATAAGGAAGCGCTAAAGGCCAAGCTGAAAACAGTCCTTTCCCCTGAACAATATGATAAGTTCATGAAAATCGGAGATGATAAAAAGATTTGATCATGCTGATCCGGGAAATGGTAAATATAGTAGGTAAGGAGTACGTATTTTCCTCAGGAGAGATAATGCCTGATTATGCGAAGGATCATTCCCTCCATAAGGACTGCCCATTTGAAATATTGGTCAAACCCGCTTCTCCGGAAGAAATTTCAGCCATTCTGCAGATTTGTTGCCGTTTCAATATTCCGGTAACTCCGCGGGGAGGTGGTACGGGCGTTACCGGAGGGGCATTGCCGGTAAAGGGGGGAGTGGTCCTTTCCCTGGAACGGATGGACCGTATTCTTTCGATCGATGTCCCCAATCGTTATGCCATAGTTGAAACGGGAGTTATCACAGAAATATTCTGCGATGCTGTAACGGCAAATGGAATGTATTATCCGGTCGTTCCCGGCAGTAAAGGTTCTTCCTTTATCGGGGGGAACCTGGCTTTAAACGCAGGAAGCCCGAAATCCTGCAGGTACGGAACAACAAAGGATTTTGTCCTGAATCTGCAGGTGGTTTTATCCTCCGGAGAAATCATCTGGACAGGGGCTAATGTATATAAAAACTCTACCGGCTTTAATCTCACGCAACTTTTTATAGGCAGTGAAGGGGTGCTGGGAATCATTACCAAAGCTGTATTGAAGTTATTGCCCCGGCCGGCCAGCACGAAATTGTTGCTGGCCGGCTTCAGGAATACAAAGGATGCCTGCAATGCCAGTTTGGCCTTGTCCCGGTTTGCCACGCGCCCATCGGCCGTTGAGCTGATTACGGAAAGCGCCATTTCCCTGACGACCCCCTATCTGCCGGAGAAATACCCTTTACTTTATTTTCCGGTAAAGGCTCACTTGCTCGTAGAATGGGAAGGGTTCGGGGATGAGGATCCGGACGCCGTAATAACCGGATTTTCCCACTTGATCGGGGAGAACGACCCGGTTGATATCTTAATGGGCAGCACCATTCAGGAAATGGACCTTTTATGGAGCCTTCGCAGGAGAATCGATACTGCCATGACAAATAACGGGTGGTTATACAGGGACATCGATGCCTGTGTCCCACCGGACAGGGTAAACGATTATTTGGAAATGACTGGCCATATAGGGAAGAAAAATGGCAGAGAATTGATCTCCTTCGGCCATGTCATGGATGGTAATATACATACTATGCTGCTGATCGAAAAAGAAGATATTCCGGAAAACCGATTAACCGAGAAAGTCTTTTTGCAGGAAATTTATAGTGCCGCCCTTTCCCTGGGAGGGACCATTTCCGGGGAACATGGTATTGGCTGCCTTCAACAGGAATTTCTGCCCCTGCAATTAAGCGAACGGCATCTTTCTTTATTACGGCAGATCAAATCGGTCTTCGATCCTTCGCATATTTTGAATCCGGGAAAATTGTTACTGGACAGATCCCCATAGCTTATCCCCATAGCATATCCATACCCATACAAATACCCATACTAATATCCATACCCATATCAATTGCCATATCAAAGGAGAAATGATCCATATATTGTACACAAAAATTACGATCCCTTTCCCGGAACCTCTTTACCAGAAATATCTTTCACTGCTTCCGAAACAACTGCAGGAAAAAAACGGGCAGATCAAACTGGAAAAGGACAGGGTTTCGAACCTGCTGGGAAAGGTATTGTTACTTGAGGGGCTGAAAAAGATCGGGATGGATGGTCTATACCTGGAAAATCTGAAGTATAATAGATATAACAGGCCCTATCTTTCGGGTAATCTCGATTTTAATATATCTCATTCGGGAGAGTACGTGCTTTGTGCCATTGGAAAGGATGTGAAACTGGGTATCGATATCGAAGAGATCAAACCGGTTTCCTTTCCTGATTTTGAAGATATAATGACCCATCGTGAATGGGAAGTAATCGGGACCTCCGCCGATCAACTTAAAGCGTTCATTACTTTCTGGACAATAAAAGAAAGCGTGGTTAAAGCAGATAACAGGGGACTTTTTATCCCACTGCGTGAAATTTATATATCTGAAAATATGGCGAGATGTTACGGTGATTACTGGTTTTTGAAAGTGCTGGACATCAACAGTAATTATTGCGCCTGTTTGGCGACGGATCTTTTTTTCGATCAAATAAATATCGAGTACAGGCAACTATAAACTATCTCAATATCGTTACCGATCCGTTCATCTGTTTCCTCCCATTCCTGGGATTGATGACCCAATAGTAAGTAGCTACCGGCAACGGCTGCCCATTAATGGTGCCATTCCATGGGTTTGTATACCCGATGGAATGAAATACCTGCTGGCCGTAACGATTAAAGACCTGCACTTCAGCTCCCGGATATTCATCAAGATAACGGATCACCCAGGTATCGTTGATCCCATCCCCATTCGGGGAAAAGGCATTTGGGACGATAGGTGTTTTCAGCACATATACATGGACTTGCGAACTGTCCACACATCCATCTTTGGAAGTTACCATAAGGGAATAATCGATATCCGAAGAGGGGGTAACCCTGGGTGTGGGGATCTTCCGGTTATCGATCGCGCTGTCAGGTGTCCAGAAATAGCTCACCGAATTACCGCTCCCGCTGCCTTGCAGGATGGTATAACCCCCTTCCAGCATATGCTGGTCCGGGCCTGCATCCGCTTTTGGCTGCGGATATACGGTGATATGCTGATCGGCAACGGCAAAACAGGAATTGGCGGCTGTAAACGTGTAATGCAGCGTATCGACTCCCGGGGTGGCCTGGCGTGGATCGAAAAGGCCTTCCGGGCTTATGCCGTTTCCGCTGTAAACACCGGTCCCGGCAAAGGAATGCAATTCTTTCGCCTGCGTGATAAGGAATGGAGCGACCTCCTCACAAACCGGATCGAGGGCATCGAACTGTACTTCAGGACTTGACTGAATGGTAATGATTTGGGTCGTTTGCTGCATACAGGTGATACCCGAATAGACTACATAACGTACCTGGTAGTCCTGTGCAGGAGGAGCACTGAAATAGGGATAGGTGTGCGGGTATTGAGTACCCTGCACAGGATCTTTGTTAGTTGTATTAGCACCAGGGTCATTCATATAATCCCAATAGATCTCCATCCGGATAATATTTCCCGGATTTACGGAAGCTTCATCCGTAAAGATGACCGGCTGGTTGCTGCAGAGACCGATACCATTCTCCACCTTGAAAGCGGCTACCGGATTAGACCCATTGACAGTAAAAGTTTTCAGCGTGTCCTTCACACAGCCGTCTTTGGACGTGACCGTTAGCCGGACGTTATAAGGACCTGCGGCACTATATTTATGAGAAGGATCTTTCAACCCGGATGAATTAGGGTTGCCTGGAGAACTGGCTGCCGCATCTCCAAAATCCCATGACCAGGAAAATAAGGCATGGCTGTTATCAGGAATCGTAGAAACATCGATAAAGACAGCTGAAGGATCTGCGAGGCAGATTTCAGGCAACGTAAAATCAGGCTGGGGAAGATCATGGATCACGACGTCTTTGGTAAAGGGCTGGTTCTGACAACCCAGATTTGTGGTCACCTTCAACCCTACCGGGTAGGTGCCTGCAGCTGAATAGGTGTGGACTGGGTTCTGCACCGAATCTACCGAGCCGTCTCCAAAGTCCCAGTACCATTTGAGCAGGGTCTGTCCCACAGGAGCTATGGATTGGTCGGAAAAGGGCAATCCATTCTTTTCGCAAGCGGGTAAGCCCGTTCCGATCACACCCACCGGTACGGGAAAAATCATTACGGTCGTAGCGTCCGTTTGGGTGCAGCCGGCACTGCTGGTCACCAGCACCTGGTATACTCCGGCTCCCGATAAGGGGATGGCCGGGATAAAGAGCGTATCTCCGCCGGTAGCTGTAAAACCGCCGGGACCTGTCCAGGTATTCTGACTGCCATCGCCTGCAATTAACCGAAGGGGTGAGCCGGCACAGACCGGGCCATCGTTTTTTGCGGCCGGAACCGGTTTGGGATGAACTGTCACGATGATAGGATTGGAAGGAACACGACAGGTCAGCAAGCCAATATTCGCATTTTCCGCCACGGCGAGACGGTATTCGTAAAGTCCGGGACCGGCAGTCGGTAGGCGGGTGTAGGAAGTAATCGTGGCCCCGGGTATATCCGTCCAGCTGACCCCGGTATCGATACTTACCTGCCATTGATAGGCCGGAGAAACATAGCCGGTCGATACAGTTCCATCAAAGCCTAGCGCGACCTGGTTATCTATACAAAAGTCCTTGGATGCCGTCCTTCCTGTAATGGGAATACCTGCCGTCACTTTCGGGCCGCAGGGCCGGAACGTAATATCGTCCAGGGCCAGATCATTACCGCATCCCCCGGGGGCATTATTGGTCATTCTTAAAACGACATCGAAGGCATTTGCCGGAGTGGTAAAATTCAGCCCGTATTGTGTCCAGGTATTGCCGCTGGTGACCGGGATATCTCCCGTGTTAAATGTCTTCAGGACCACACCTGCGGTCGTTTCTATGCTAAAGGTAATATTTGGCCGGATACCGCCATTGGTACAGCCGGAGCTGAGCATCATATTCAGGATCCAGGCGGCAAATTCATAAGTCGTATTACTGCAAAGATTATGAACCGTCTCCAGATAAAAATCATTGGGCTGAATGGATGCATTGACCAACATAAAATAACCGTTCCGGTTTCCGGTATGATCGGTAGTGACCGTATGCCAGGAATTGGAAAAACAGGCGATGGTGGCATTGGTGAGCGTGTAAAAGCCATCATTCGGGCAGGAAGAAGAGAGAAACTGGTATGCAGTCGTCGCAGCGGTCAGCGGAGGACCAGGATTTGGGCCTGATCCGAAGGTAATGTTGACCACGGGGTCACCGAGACTGCTGCCTGCCGTGCATAATTGTGCCTGTGCAGCCGGAATGAAACCTGCCAGGAGTACGGAATAAAAAAACAGATAAGTAAGAGGCTTAAGCATGCTATTCGGCAGGACTTTTGTTGAAACGGGCTAATAAGTAAAAATAACGGTAAAATAGCCATTTTGACGTAGGTTTGCAACCGTTTATTTAATCAATCTATGGTGCAAACCCTTATTCAGGAATTAGAGGCAACTGTTCGGTATATTCAGGGGGAATATCCCGGCAGCCCCAGGGTGGGAATTGTGCTCGGGAGCGGCCTTGGTAATTTTTCAAACGAGCTCGAAATAGAAAAAGAAATTCCATACGGGGAAATTCCGAATTTTCCCGTATCCACCGTGGAAGGACACCAGGGCAAACTGGTTTTTGGAACGATTGGCGGGAAACAGGTTGTTGTATTGTCCGGTCGCTTTCATTATTATGAAGGGTATACCCCGCAGCAGGTAGTCTTCCCTATCCGGGTAATGAAATTCCTGGGTGTTGAAACCTTGTTATTATCCAATGCCGCCGGAGGAATGAACAGTGCCTTCAAAGTGGGGGATCTGATGATCATCAACGATCATATCAGTTTTTTTACCGTCAATCCGCTCCTGGGAAAAAATTTTGATGAACTGGGCCCCCGTTTTCCCGATATGAGCGAACCTTATGACAAAACACTTATCCTTAAAGCTAAGGCTATTGCAGCCCGTATGAAGATCCCGCTGCAGGAAGGCGTATATGCAGGGGTAACGGGCCCTACTTTCGAAACCCGTGCGGAATATAAATTGCTTCATATTGCAGGAGGGGATGCCGTAGGAATGAGTACGGTTCAGGAAGTGATTGCAGCCAGACATGCAGGGTTGGCCGTTTTTGCGATGAGTGTTATTACCGATCTGGGTATACGGGATGAAGATAATATCATTACGCATGAAGAAGTATTACTGGCTGCCCGTGAAGCCGAACCTAAATTAACAGGAATTTTCAGAGAGCTGATCGCAGCCTTGTAAAATCGCTGCGAATATTAACTTTTTTTATAAACGTCTTCAACCACTTAATGAGTAACTTGTCCGGAATTTTCTTACCAGTGAAGGGATCTCGAATAATAACTACCGGCGCTTTAGCGATCTTATTTTTCTTCAGCCTGTCACTCCGTGCGCAGAACCCTTTGGGCCGGTTCCAGAACATGGGTGGGGGAGGGGGAGGAAAGAGCGGCGCAGGAGATACATTACAACACCGGAAGGCAGATACGATAACCCTTAATTATCGTTACCTGGATTCCAGCCGTTTGCTGAAGCTGGATTCATCGATCCTTGATTTTTCAAAAAAAGTCCCGCTGCCCCGAACCTGGATCAACCTGGGTAATATGGGAACACCGGCAAAGGACCTGGTCTTTTCCCCCCGGATGCAGTCTGGTTGGGATCCGGGCTGGCACGCATATGATCTGTATAAATTCAAGGTCGAGGATACGAAATTCTATAATACTACCAAACCATACACCGAACTGGGTTATTTATTAGGTAGCAAGGCAGAGCAGGTCATCGATGTTCAACATACCCAGAACATCACGCCCAATTGGAATTTTGCATTTGAATACCGGCTGATCAATTCTACGGGTGCTTTTGTAAACCAGAACACTACGCATAATAATTATCGCCTGAGTTCCTGGTACCGTTCAAAGAGTAAACGTTACCAGGCCTTTTTTATCCTGGTGGGCAGCAAGTTGATCGCTTCCGATAACGGTGGTCTTCGAAATAACGGAGATCTGGATTCGGTGTCCTATGCCAACCAATTCACCTTACCCGTGTGGATAGGAAATAATGTGGCCAAGTCCTATGCCAATATTTTCGGGTCCACCCTGACTGCCGGAACCCGGACGGCAACCGGAACTTATTTACTTCGCCAGCAATATGATCTCGGTCAGAAGGATTCTGTGGTAACCGACTCAACCATCGTACAATTGTTCTATCCCCGGGTAAGAATTGAACATACCATCTACTATAATACGCATGATTACAGTTTTATGGATCAGGCGAGCCCGGCCAGCAGTTATGTGATCGATTCGTTCTATTATGCGTCCAGGTACCAACGTCCTTATATCAACCCGACAGATACTATATTCCGCCGGGATAAATGGAAGGAACTGACCAATGATTTTTCCCTTTACCAGTTTCCGGATTCCAAGAACCCCCAGCAATTCTTTAAGGCAGGCGCAACCTTGCAGTTACTAAAAGCCGTTTTCGATACGGCCGTCCTGTCCAGCCTGATTCCTCCGGGCAACCAACTCAATATCACGCATAAACTGAGTACCTATAATGCGTTCCTCCATGGGGAATATAGAAATAAGACCAGGAATCAGAAATGGGATGTGGAGGCCTACGGGAAATTTTATCTGAATGGGTTGAATGCAGGGGATTATAATGCCTTTATCAGTCTTAAAAGATATGTGAGCCGACAGGTCGGTTATTTGCAGGTCGGTTTTGAGAACGCTAATAAAACGCCTTCCTTCGTTTACGATCAGCAATCCAGCTTCTATTCCGATACGCTGAAATCTACTTTTGCCAAGGAAAACACAACCCACATTTTTGCGGCCCTTGAACAACCTCAGCATAAGATGAAATTAAGCGGGTCTTATTTCCTGATGAGCAATTACTCCTATTACCAGGATTATTTCAAACAGAGACAGGCCTCACTCTTCAATCTTTTACAAATAAGCATAGAAAAAGAATTTTCCCTGACAAGGCATTGGAAATGGAGAACTCAGACCATTCTGCAGCAGATCGCCGGATCTTCTCCGGTCCATGTGCCTTTACTGGTATCCCATAACCAGGTCGGGTACGACGGGACCTTCGGATTTAAGAACCTGATCATTAGCTTTGGCACAGAGATCCGGTATGTGACCGGATATAAAGCCGACGGGTATGCTCCGTTGACCGGACAGTTCTTTTCACAGAGCGATACAACGATTCGTCAACATTTGCCGGATATATCCCTATATATGCATTTTCGTATCCGGAGTTTCACGGCTTATCTGCGTGGAGAAAATCTCAATTCTATCGCCTTTAGCCCCCATGGGTTCGGTTGGTACCGGAATAATTTCGTCACGCCCACCTATCCCTCTCCGGGCCTGTTGCTAAGGTTTGGTTTCTTCTGGGGATTTGTCAATTAGTAGTTCAACAATCCGGTTCTTTGCAAGGGGCATTAGCCATTTCAATCTCCAGGGTTGCATGACCGATTTTCTGATGGAGAAGTTCATGTTTTATGGCATGCTTGAGTTTTTCGATTGCGGACATATCGCTCTCCGGCCCTACTACCAGATGTGCGGTCAATGCATTTTCCGTGGTACTGATCGCCCAGATATGAATATGATGAAAATCTTTTACTCCAGGCATTTTACCGATGATCTCTTTTATTTTTTTTATCTCAATTCCTTCGGGTACTCCGTCCAGGGATAAACGCAAACTATCTTTTAATAAGCCCCAGGTACTGAAGAGGATCACAATGGCGATCACCAGGCTTAAGACAGCATCGATCCAGAAGAGGTTCGTATAAAAAATCAGGATCCCGCCAATTACCAATCCTGCGGAAACGATTGCATCTGATAACAAATGCAGGAATGCGCTTTTTATATTCAGGTCGCTGTCCTTGTTACGCAGAAATAACAGGGCAGTAAGTGCATTTATGCCAATGCCAATGGCAGCTACGATGGAAATAGTCTTTCCGGGTAAAGGCTCCGGACTGCCCAGGCGGTGCAAAGCCTCATAACCGATCGCTCCCAGGGATAACAACAGAATGGCCGCATTGAGCAGGGCAACGAGGATAGTGGTTTTTTTCAAACCATAGGTATACCGGTCGGTTGGTTTTACTTTGAGCAGGCGGAAGGCGATCAGGGACATGGCCAGGCTGGCTACGTCTGCTAAATTATGTCCTGCATCGGACAGGAGCGATAAAGAATGAATGGAGAGTCCAACTACTGCTTCGATAATGACAAAGGCGAAGTTCAATACTATCCCGATGATAAATGCCCGGTTGATGCCCTTAAGATTCACCGGGTGATGATGGTGACCCAGGCTGAATCCGTGAGGGTGATCATGGCCTTGATCATGATTGTGATCGTTCTGATGTCGCGAGTTTGCCATATTGCATTTTACCTTTGATGTCCGGTACGAAACTAGTACTTCAATCCGGCAAACCCTTTATCTCAGGCCTCCTATATTTGCAACCATGATTTAAATAATCGATATTTTTTACCGGTAATCATCTCTTGCGGGAGAAAAGGTGTCGATAATACTGCAATCGGTCCTGGCAATGGCGGAGTGAGGTACCTGTGAGGGGATCACATGTACCATACCAGCCGTGAACAGCTATTTTTCACCGCCGATGGTCATTTCCAGTTCTCCTTCTATGATATAGGTGATCTGTTCATGTACATGATGGTGCTCCGGAGAGATACTGCCCTCCTTGATATTCCAAAAGACAAGGCTGCTGGAATCGCCATGGATCATTTTCCCGGAAAACCCGGGTAGGGTTTGTTTGGAGGGGATATCGTCAAGATGTTGCATGGTAATTTTTTTCCGAATTTACGGCAAAGATGGTTGACCGGAGCATTCAACCGGCATACGGCCGGCATATGTGGAAAAGTGGATAAGCTGTTCTATGATACATCCTGCACTTTTTGTACCCTTGCGAAAACTCCTATCGAATGAAAACCCTTTTTACCCTGTTCGTGGCCTTAGTGGCCTGTTCTTTCTTATTCGCTCAAAACCCGGTTCTGATCCAGGCTGGTCCATCCGCAAGGGCAGGATCGCTTAATCATGCCGATTCGCTGGTTCTCCGGGAAGCGGCCTTGCAAAGTGATTCGGTCGCCCTTATGGATTCTTTGTCCCGCATGGGGACCAGGACACTTCCTTTCCCGGAAGCCATCGAGGCCATCCTGCATGATTTTCCTCACAATCTGCAAAGTGTTTCCGGTGAATTGCTGCTGGCTGAAGGAGAATATGAAAATTATGCATCAACCATTCTGTTGCCCAACGCAGCGTCTTGCATCGTCACCCGTTATCATTCAAAAAGAGACACTACGGCCAGTTGGCAGGCAAGGATGTACAGCAGCGACGATTTTGGAAAGGCTGCCTTGCAGTACCGGGCTTTGTTTGGTAAATTACAAGGTTCGTATCTCCTGCTCGCCGACAATACCCAGGTATTCCTGAAAGGCAAATTTGAGCCGGCCAGGGAAGAGACTCCCTTTACGACAAGTACCCTCCGGCTTCCTGCAGGAGATTGGAGGTATGCCGATGTTAAGGTTGAATTGGAGTTGGTTTACCTGTTAGCGGATTGGGCAGTAAATATAAATATTGTCAGCAAAAAACCGGATGAAATGCCTTAGGGAGCGGTGGCTTTTACCGATCCCCCGTCTACCTGAATAGTTGTGCCGGTTATATAGCCGGCCAGAGGAGAGGAAAGGAAGGCTACAAGGGCTGCGAGCTCTTCCGGTTTGCCAATCCTGCCTAATGGGATGTCCCTGGTCCTTGCTGACAGTAAGTCATCCAGGTTTGCCCCGGCCGGAGCGTCTTTTAATACGGTGTCTTTGATACGATCCGTGAGGATGATTCCCGGCGCTACGTTATTAACCGTGATATTAAAAGGGCCCAGTTCATTGGCCAGCATTTTGGACAGACCGGCAACGCCCATACGGAGACTGGTGGAAAGAACCGATCCTGCCAGGAAGGTCTTCACGGAAAGACTGAGGATATTGATGATCCGACCGCTGCCGGTTTGTTTCAGATGGGGGATCACCCATTGGCTGAACCGCACCACACTCAGGAAGTTCTGTTCAAAGGCCGATTGCCAGGCTGCTTCGTTAAAGGATTCAAATTTTCCAAAAGGCGGGCCGCCGGCATTATTGACCAGGATATCGATCCTGCCAAATTCCTGCAGTGTGGAAGTTAGCATACGTTCTGCGTCTTCCGGTTTATTTACATCCATAACAACTGAGAGTACACTGCCTTTTCCTAAAGAGCGGATTTCTTCAGCTGTTTGCCCCAGGGTTTCGGGGTCGCGGGCGCCGATGACGACATTGGCGCCTTCAGCCGCTAACGCCATAGCGCATGCCTTTCCAAGTCCCTTGCTGGCTGCCAGGACGATGGCTGTTTTCCCGTTTAATTGAAGGTCCATAAGGAGTGTTTTGAGAAGTAAAGGTAAAGATTGAAAGGAAAGAATGCCTACATTTACCGGTTCATAATAATTTAAGTACATTGGCTGTACCTGTCCTGCAATAATGATTATGGAAAAAGTATTAAAAATACTGGCTGTCCTGGCGCTGTTAATGCTTGTCATTGTGTATACCATAAATGCCAGGGAGAGGAAATTCAGGGATTATTTTTTTCTAAAGAAAATCAGGATGCTGCCGGATGGCGGAAGACCTGTCCTTGGATCTGGAGTAGTCAACCCTGATCTGACCTTGCTGCTGGTTCATCTGGAAAGGGAAGGAGAAGAGTCCGATCCGCCTTTTGCTTCTGATAAGGAAAACCAATTGTACTTTACAATCATTGACGGGAGAGAAATAGCCGTTTCCGATCAGGCGACCGGGGAGAACATCGCTGAAATTCCCTTTGAGGAGCGTATTGGAGGAATTCTTTTTGATCCGGAAACAAGGCTCCTGTATTGTTGCAGTGACGAAGGCGGACTTACCATTCTACGCCAGCAAAGCCGGACGGTGTATAAAATCCTTCAACGGCTATCCATTCCTGTTGGATGTACTGCATTTGCCCTCGATGCGCGGTCCGGAGGGATTTATATTTATGCAGAGGGATATGCGTATATATTTACTCAGACCTGAAGGAAAGAAGTAGATCACTTTTCGAAATAACCAACGCTTCCGCCGACCCATTCCTTGTCCTTATTGTAACGCACACCGATCATTTTTCCTTTGCTGAGACGGGCAAGATTGATGGCCAGGGTTGGACGCGGGTCACCGTCTTTCCAGAGATACATCATACGGATCTCTACCTTGGCCGGTATATCCGGCGTCGGGATCAGGTCTGCATATTTAACTTTGCGCTGCAGGATCCAGTTCTCCGGATCTTTGATCGAATCAAGATCCGAAGGCTGGACATCGATCACCACTCCTTGTCCGGCAAAAGAGAACAATGGCTTTAGTACGTAATTTTCCAGGTCGGCCGGAGGCTGCTTGATTTCATTCAGGAAAAAAGTTGCCGGCACGAACGGATGACGGATAAAGGGAAGCGTGAATTTGCTGATCCGGTAGAACCAGTTGGGATGTGCGATCCACTCGACGTCCAGGTCCTGCCGGATATCTACATGTGGCCCCAGTTTGTCTTCTGCGGCATGCAGCTCATCGAAGATGATCCGGTTATAAATACGCCTGATGGGGGTTTTCTGACCTGTCAGGGCATGAATGTAATAAAGTTTTTTTCCCTCCTGTATCAATTCCGTCAGACATACCGGCTGAATGCCCAGGTAATCCTGTGTACAGTAAAAATCGATACGGGTTTTTTGTTCATGGGGTTTCAATTCCAGCAGGATCGTATTTTCCGCCGGCAGATTACCCAGGATGGTTTTTTTCAATTCCTCCAGGTAGGATATATGATCCAGGCCGTTCAGGTATTGGCTGTAATTTTCAGGGATGGAAAAATGTTTCCGGTAGAGATCGGGATAATAAACCTGGAAACCGTAAAGGCTGGCAAAACCCTGCATTTCGATTAACTGCGGTTGCATTTCTCCGGTAGTTTCGTCTATACAGACACCGAAATCAAAAGCGAGAAAATGGCTGTGTCCGTTCTCATTGGGAACATTATCTTCCGGCGGGATGGCCCTGTCGGTCAAACGCTTGAATCCCGGATCGGTAATAAGGTCTATGATGGTTTCACCCGCATCGATAAGTTTGGCCGCAAATGTTTTGGGAATGAAAACGGGTGTTTCGGCGATACGGAACGCTATAGCCCCCGGATAGTTGCTATGGAGATCCTTCAAAAAAGTTTCATATAAAGAAGAAGACCAGGCTTCGTTGAATGCTTTCCGTAAAGCAGGTACCATGGGACTGTGCTTGTTTAAGGGAAAGTTACGGAGTTTTTCCGGGATCATTGCAGGCCGGGGACCCAGGATCGGATTAGGAACACTTTAGGTGTACCGGCCATTGGGGCCTAATCAAATGGCCGCGGAACGGGCATGCCTGAATTGAAGGGCATAGTCCAGGAAATCAGGAATCACCCGTGCATAAGTCCAAAGGATCTTATCCGGATCATTGAGCTGTTCGATCATACTGCTCCATTTTTCTTTTCCATGTTCGGCGATCACGATCTTTTTCCTGTCTTCACGCTGCAGGTACATACTCATACCGATCGCATCTGCCTCCGGGTGGAATTGAGTGCCGATCATATAATCGTTAAAGCGGATAGCCATGATCGCTCTTTCCAAGGGGACATGGGGGCGTTCTTTTTCGATGGCAAGTATCCGGGCTCCCATCTGATTCAATTTATCCTGATCCGGCTGAATCACCTGGAAATTACGGCTGTCCACCGCGTAGAAGGGATCCTGTAAATTTTTGAATACCGGTTCCTGTTTGCCATCTTCCTGAAGATGGACAGGGAATACGCCAAATGCAGTGGATTTACGATTGGTGACCTGCGCAAGGCCATAATGCCTGCAGACCAACTGAAAGGAATGGCAAATAAAGAATACCTGCTTTTTGGCAAGGCTGTCAGATGTATAATCATTATTATATTCCTCTACCTGCCGGAGCCATCCGAAATAAGCTGCCTCCCACCCACTGTTTGCACTTTCGAGCGGACTGCCGGGCCCTCCGCTGGAAATATAGATATCATAGGACAGATCCGGAACCTGTTGTTGGAGTCTTACTTCAAATTCATCGGTATGGATTTTCAATCCATGGTTCACTCCATATTGTTTCAGTAGCTCACGCAAACAACGCATGCCCTGATTGGCCTGTCCTTCATAAAGATCCAGGATCGCTACCCGTATTGTTTGCCGATTGTCCATGATAGTTTTCTTCCCTGCAAAACTAAGGATTTTTTTGGGACAGGGAGCCCGGATGGCGGAAACAGGGGATTATCTGTCCGTTAAGAGGGGAGGGGAGTGAAGCTGCGGGAAAAGAGACTAGGAATTTCGCTCCACGATCAGGTAAAAATCATCCTTGAAACTATCTCCTATCGGGATGATCTTTTTACCGATATAGATCTCGTTACGGGCAATGGAATCTATGTGGGTGAGTGATACGATGAAGGAACGGTGGACCCTGATGAACTCTTCTGAAGGCAGTTTAAGGGCAAATGATTTTAAATTGTTCAGGGTCAGGATCGGATCGACTTTTCCTCTCAGGTAAACCTGGGTGTAATCCTTCATGCCTTCACAAAAGAGAATATCCTCGAATTTAACCTTTATGATCTTATACTCCGATTTGATGAAGACGAAACGGTTGTTCCTGGCGTGCTGAATATAAAAGGTGGTGGAGAGATAATCCTGGATCTTGCCGATGGTCGAGAGAAACCGTTCAAAGGAGAGGGGCCTGTTCAGATAACTGAATACATCCATTTCCGTTTCCTTTTTTTCCTGTTCCAGTTTGTCGGCTATACATATGACAATAGGAAAATAGCCGGTTTCTTTTAGCCTGAGCATGATCCGGTTGTCTAAAAGGCGTATATCCCAAAAAATAATATCCGCTTTGACCTGGGTGACCAATGGGTAAACTTCGCCGGCTGATTCGCATTTTCCGGCAAAATTGAGCCGGGGAGTCTTGGCAATATAATCCCTTAACAAAGCGCTTTGTTTGTTATTGTCCTCTACGACAATACAGTTTAATATGCCCATGCTGGGAAAACCTCTCAAGGGATGACGGAAATCAAAACCGGAATTAGATGAATGGGGCATCAGGTAAACTGAAAATTTCCGCTAATGTAGCCCGAAAAGTCGAAAAGTCCGAAATGCAGCTTAGTTGAACTTTCTTCCCCTGGTAAACCAGATAGCTCCGTAATTGATCAGAAATGTAACATTCGCATATCTTTCCTCAACCAGGTTGTTGGATTGGGTGCCCCTGATGCCATATTGAAAGACAATATTATAGGCCAGCAGATTTTTCAGGGAATTGACACCAAAACCAACCGTAATCCCCTTGTCATCGATCTGCTTGCCGTTGATCTGCAGGTAGGAGCTGCCATAATAAATCCCCGATTGAAAATAACTTAATTCAACCTTGCTGTTATAAAAAATCTTCTTTTTTGATATCTCGAAGCCGATCGATCCCCTTTGGCTGTTCACCAGGCTATAATCTTTGCCGGGATAATTATTCATCTTGGCCTGATCAGTCCAGGCCTGGTATTTATAATCACCGACAAAAGTGAATTTGGAGTTGTGGGTCAGTGCAAAGCCGGCGCCAAAGGTATTGGGCAGGGTCAGGTTCTGTTGCCCGAGTACAACGTCCTGCTGGGTTACGGAATCATTGTCCAGGACCTGTTGGGTGGTGCTGGCCAGCAGGGAAGTTTTATTGGAGAACGTTCCTCCCAGGGTATAATCCCATTTTTTACCCAGTTTGCCATATACCTGGATACCGTAGTTCACCTGCATATTACGCAGATTTACGTTATTGGTGGTAGAGACCAGGCTTGCCCCGTTCCCTCCGGGATTCTGTATGGAATTTTTTTGGTTGAGCTGTCCGAAAAGATATCCGGCATCGATCCCGAGTGAAACATGATGAAAAAAATCATAAGAATTCGCCCAGTATACCCGGTTGATACTTCCATGACCTTCATAGGATTGATTAGCTATCTGGGTAGCGCTTCCCGCGAAAAAATAGGGAACGTTAAACTGATAATTCTGGGTGCTGTATGGAGCCAAACCCACGCTGGTACCCCAATGTTTGGCCAGTTTTATCCCAAAAGCGAACTTCCGGAAGGTGATATCGCCTGACTGCTTATTGGCAGGATCGACCGGTGTACCATAATAATTAACCAAACTTCCACGGATACCCATCTCCACATTAAAATACTGATCGCTCAGCGCGCTGAAGGAAGCCGGGTTATTATTGACCAGAAAGCTGTTTGACCGGTAGGCAATCCCTGTATTGGCAAGCCCTGATGTACGATTGTAATAGTTATTTTCAATATCTCCGAGACCCATTTGGGAAAAAGGCGCATAATTTCCCTGCGCCAGCACCCCAAGGGATGAAACGGAAAGCAGAGTTATAAGAATATTTCGTTTCATTGTTATGACCGGGTTGGTATACGTAATGGTTAGTTATTTATGGGGATACAGGGAAATATAATACACGCTCAGCCTTATCCGCTGCTTCACCGGATAAGTTTGATCTGTCAGTGCTGCCCTGAGGAACGAATTGCCTGCTGCCGGGAAAGGGATGCTCAACATGAGCCCGTTCTGACCGGAGGTAGTGCTGTTATTTAAAATTTGGTATTTGACAAAATTGGTGACATCGTAAGTGTAAGAAGTATTGAGCGGAGACAGGTAATCCAGATCCAGGTTGCCGGTCTGTATACCTCCGGATCCGCTTAGCGAACCAACCAGGGGAGATCCTATGAGGTTATTATGATCGGTTTGGTAGATGCCCATCTGCGGGGGTAGTTTCTGCGTCGTTCCAAAACTTTCCGGAATTGGCCTTACGGTCAATTCCGCCCGCAGGATGCTCAGGTAATCTGCTCGTGCTGAGATCCCGCTCAGATACGGGAAGGTCATTTTCACGTTGAGCCCTGTCATAGTCTGTATGTAGGCGGCATGATCCGTTGAATCGGAAGGTGTGGCAGGAGGAGTTTGCGGGTTAGGGCCAGGCCTGGTGACTTTTGCAAGCGGGCTGCCCGTCCAGTCGGTGACAATATTGTTAAATTGAAAGCCCCTGTTGGTTACATTAAAATCGATGAATTTAAAGGCCGTATAGGCTGCGGCCTGGTGATAATAGATACGCATGATCGCACTGTCCTGAAAACCAAAGATAGCTCCCCGGGTTCCGGGCGTCGCAGAGAGACAAAGACCATGGAACCAGGCCAGCCAATCGGCCGATTTGGTGATGGTATCCGATTTGTTATAGATCATGTTGAACAATTGAAGACCCAACTGATCGTTCATTTTTATTTTAACGGTATCCCCGAAACCCTGATCGGTATAAGGGATATTGGGAGCGATCGTAGCACTTCCTCTGCCTAACTCAACCGGATCGACCGGGAAGCTGGAATTACTGAAAAAGCCCCTTTGAAAGGAATTCAATTGATAAAGCGTACTTACCTGATTAATGGAAATGCTTTGTGAAACAGTAGTATCCCCATAATAGGGATTTCCCTTTTTAAACAACAAGATCAGGCCGATGGAATCATAGCCATCGTTCACGGTAATGGTGGGAATGGGGCTGGGAGGAGCCACCTGCATAAACGCCCTTGAGTTGATCGTGCCGAAATAGGGGTCCCTGAACTCTCCTATCTGAAGATAACCGGTTCCTGCCGTTGCGGTCGAGTCGCTATAAACGGTGGAAAGGAAAACTGAGGCGGTATCTACCAGTACAATATTCGCCCCGTTATTATCGGAAATGAACTGACTTCCGAAATTGAGGACGGGTTGTTTTTGGCAGGAGACCAGGGAAAACAGGGCCAAACAAGAAGATAAAAGAAAAAATCGCTCTTTTTTCAGGTAATTTGGTATAATAGTCATGCTGATTTGCTTATTCCGGCTATGGCTTGATCTTACGGGGAGTGCCGATACCCGGACTTTTTTAGCCAATTTCTGCAATAATAAGGGGCCTAACTGTTACTATTTTGTTAGTATGTATAAAAAAGAATAAAAAATCGACAAATGGCCCATTTTCATATACGAATTGAATTTATTGAAAGGAAGAACAGGGCCTTGGGCGGGAAGGAGGTGATTGCCCGTTTCTCCTTCTTTTTCAGTTAAATAGGCAGGAAGTAAGTCTGGCAGAATGCCCGGAAATGAATAGGGAACAGGAGGCTTCTTTTTTAGTATATGAAAAATGCCATATTGTCTATTAAAAATGTCCGATAATACATTTTAACTAAATTGGTATGGCGACTTCTAATACATTAGCGAAAAATATCAAAAAAATATGAAGCGGATTAACATTGCTTTGTTCTCATTAATGTTACTGGGGGTCCTATTTTCTTGTTCCAAAGCTAGCTTGAATTACACTCAAAATGGGAACTGGGTTTCCCGGGCGACTTTTGCCGGAATACCCATGGGCTTTGGCGCTTCCTTTGTTTTAGGTAATAATGCTTATGTAGCGACAGGTTATAATCCCAATGATCCGAATAACCGGCTGGATATTATGTTCCGTTATACGGCTACTGCTATTCCTGCAGGCCCTACCGGCTATGACAGTGCATATGGTGCCTGGAAACAAATGACCTCCTTTCCCGGTGGCGGAAGACAAGGTGCAGTTGCTTTTTCCATAGGTAACCTGGGATATCTTGGTTCGGGAACGAAAGATGGCCATACGCCATTGAGCGATTTTTATGCCTATGATCCTTCCGTAGGGGAAGGTGGTGCATGGACGGCCATCGACAGCCTGGGTACCAGCATACAGCGCTACCCTCGTTTTGATGCGTCAGCCTTTGGTTTAAACAATGCAGGGTATGTCCTGACCGGTACGGATAACAACTATTATTTCGGCGATGTATGGAAATACGATCCGGGTTCCAATACCTGGTCCCAACTGACCAATATGCCCGGCTCCCCACGGTCACAGGCCCTGACCTGGATCTATAATGGAAAAGGTTACCTGGTAACCGGCTACACTCCCGGTTCACAGTGGGCTGTAGGCAATGCCTGTTACGATTTCTGGAAATTCGATCCTTCTTTACCCGATGGACAGTCCTGGACAAGGTTGCGTGATATATACAACACCAATCCCAGTACTTATGATGACGCCTATACCAATATCGCCCGTTATCATGCGGCAGGTTTCGTAATTACCGGCACCACTTCCGGAGATAAAGGATATATCACTACCGGCGAAAACGGTACGCTCTATAGCTTTACCTGGGAATATGATTTTGCCAGCGATCTTTGGACGGAAAAAACTCCTTATGAAGGCGCTGCGAGAAGAGGTGCAGTAGGTTTTACCATTCAGAACAGGGGATTCATCGCTACAGGGTTGAGCGGTGCAGGATTTAACGATTGCCGTGAATTCTTCCCCAACCAGATCTACAATCAGTATGATTAATAAGGGAACATTTCGTAAATGGGGCATCCCATGTTTGTTAATAGTAGCCACCGGAGCTCTTGCTTATACCGGGATACGAATGAAGACCAATTGGAAAAAGGATCATGTCTTCATCGAATTACGCCCGATTCAGACGCCTTTAGGTTGGGGGTATGACATTTTAGCGGACGGAAAGATCTTTATTCACCAGAATTCTATCCCGGCAGTGTCCGGCGGGCATGCCTTCCGTTCCAAAGAAGACGCTCTCCAGGTCGGTCAAAAAGTGGTAGACCGGCTTAGTCTGGGCCAGATTCCGATGGTAACGGATAAAGAAGTCAGGGAAATGGGTATCCGGGATTCCGTGGTATCGCAGAAATAACTACCATAAATTTTTCATAAACAAAAGACCTGTGCACCCGTGTACGGGTCTTTTGTTCATAAATGAGTGGAGCTCAATTTGTGAACTCAGCAAAAGGCTGGAACTCACTATCCTAAAAATAATTTCTCTTCATCAGGAGTACTCCTTACTTTGCAGATCGTTCCTTTTACATACTTTTTAATTTTCACCATTTTTTGAACTATGCGAAAAATTCAATTCTTATTCCTCCTGTTCCTTTTACCTGCGCTCTCTGCCTATAACCAGACGCAGCCTGCTTCCCGTTATGATCAGCACAAGGCTTTCGACCCTTTGTTCTATCCCGCTAACGGCACGGTATACCGTAGCGCAAGCGGCGCTCCGGGCGGCAAATATTGGGGCAACAAGGCGGATTATTCGATCAATGCCACCCTGGATACGGCCAAACATGAACTGACAGGGGCCGTGACCATTACCTATACCAATAACAGTCCGGATAATCTTCCTTTCCTTTGGCTGCAGCTCGATCAGAATATTTACCGGCAGGACTCAAGGGGTCAGTATACAAGCCCGGTAACAGGCGGCAGATGGGCTAATAAATCCTATACGCAAGGCGAGGTAATCAAATCCGTTTCGATCGTCCGTAACGGAATTTCTTCCAAAGCAGATTACCTGGTGACCGATACGCGCATGCAGATCCGCTTAAATGACGCACTAAAGGCAGAGGGAGGAAATCTGCAGATCAAAATTGAATATTCTTTTGAAGTTCCGGAATATGGAACGGACCGCATGGGCCGTTTGAATACGAAGAACGGATGGATCTACGAGATCGCCCAATGGTATCCGCGCATGTCCGTATATGATGATGTTTATGGATGGAATGTTCTTCCTTATCTGGGAGCCGGTGAGTTTTACCTGGAATATGGGAATATCGATTATACGATCACTGCGCCTTCGAATCTGGTCGTTACAGGAAGCGGGGAATTAGTGAATCCGGCAGAAGTGCTCACCCCGGCCCAGCAAGGCAGGATGGCCAAGGCAAAAGCCAGTGATAAGACCGTCTTTATCCGAACCCTGGAAGATGTTACAGATCCGGGTTCACACCTGTCCAAAAAGAGCCTGACCTGGCATTTCCGCTGCAATCAGACCCGTGATGTGGCATGGGCCGCCTCCCGTGCCTTTGTATGGGATGCTGCCAGGATCGATCTCCCAAGCGGCAAAAAGGCCCTGGCCCAATCCGTTTATCCCGCAGAAAGTGTTGGCGACAGCGCCTGGGGTCGTTCTACCGAATACGTGAAAGGTTGCATTGAACTATATTCCCAGCAATGGTACGAATTTACTTATCCTGTAGCAACCAATGTGGCCGGTATCGTCAACGGGATGGAATATCCCGGCATCGTATTCTGCTCCTCCCGCAGCAGGCAGGGCGGTCTCTGGGGGGTGACCAATCATGAATTCGGACATAACTGGTTCCCCATGATCGTAGGTTCCAATGAACGGAAATACGCCTGGATGGACGAAGGGTTCAATACTTTTATCAACGGAGTCGATACCAAGGTTTTTAATAAAGGGGAATATGAGGAGAAGGAAGATGCGCAGCGGAGCGCAAAGTACTATTTCAGCGCGGCCTCTGAGGCGCTGATGACCATTCCCGATGTACTGAACAGCGCAAACCTTGGAGTGGCAGCTTATGCCAAACCTGCGATGGCGCTTAATTTGTTGAGAAAACATGTCCTGGGTGAAAAAAGATTCGATTTTGCCTTCAGGACCTATATCAAACGCTGGGCATTCAAACATCCTACACCCTGGGATTTCTTCCGTACGATGGAAAATGTCGGAGGAGAAGATCTGGGATGGTTCTGGAGAGGATGGATATTGAATAACTGGAAGCTGGATCAAAGTGTGAAAGATGTAAAATATGCCGATAATGATCCTGCCAAAGGTGCGTTGATTACGGTCGAGAACCTGGAAGAAATGGCTATGCCGGTCATATTGGCCATTCAACAGGAAAATGGAAAAACCGATACCCTGACTTTACCTGTAGAAATCTGGCAGAAAGGCGGGACCAAGACTTTTGCATATGCCTCTGTTTCCAAAATAAAATCGATTGTGATCGATCCTTTGCATGAATTCCCGGATATCGATCCTTCGAATAATTCCTGGAACGGTTCAGCTTCCGTAAAACCGGTGCCTCCGGGCGTTTCGGCTGCGGATGTCATTAATAATTATCTGAAAGCCACCGGCGGTAAGGATAAATTGGCTGCCGTTAAAGATCTGGTGATCGTGTCTGGCGGAGTAGTACAGGGTCAGAAAATAGTCCGGACCCAAAAATATAAAACTCCTGATAAGTATTTGCTGGAGATCAGTCTCCCGGATATGAATATGACAGCTGTAAGGCTGTTGGTGAACGGGGATAGCGCAAAGATCACCCAAATGGGTCAGACACCTGTTCTCGATGAGGAAAGCCGTAAAGCGATCAAAGAAGTTAGCCTGCTTTTCCCTGAAATAAACTACCTGGCCGGCGGATATAAAACGGAGCTGACGAGCATAAAAAATATCAATGGAAAGGATGCTTATGAGGTAAAAGTTACCTATCCTTCCGGAAGCCTGGTCACCAATTATTATGAAGTGGCTACCGGATATAAATTACGGGAAGTGCATGTCGATAAACAAGGCGGATCAAAAAATCTGGATATGGATGATTACCGGGATGCCAGCGGGATCAAATTCCCTTATCATTTCAACGATGACGAAGGCGAAGTCGTGTTAGACCTGACTGTTCAAAGTATTAAAGTGAATCAGGGGGTGGTGGATACGGATTTTAAATAATAGTCAGATAAAATAGGGGTACTGGGGCTTAGCCCCGGTCGCGACGCAAAAATGGATAGAATGGGCATGCTTACTTTTACAATAAAGCATGCCCATTCTATCAAATCCCATGCAGGAATTGATCATGGATATAATCGACAACGGCGGTCATGCTCCCCGTTTCTTCGAATACCTTTAGCTGCCGGTCAGCGCCGGTTCCGTTCTCAAGGATCTTTGTAGCAAAATGGGTGGCTTCGCGGCTGCCCAGGGGGTCCACTACATCGTCTACAAAGTCAAGTAGCTCATAGATGAGGACCCTTGTATTTACTTCTTCTTCCTTGCCGAAATCGATGAGGTGCCCGTCGATGCCATAACGGCTGGCCCGCCATTTATTCTCATTGATCAGGGCCCGGGAATACTGGATATAGTTCATATTCTGCATACGCAGTTTGTAGATCTTCACGCAGATCGCCTGGAAGAGGGCAGCGATGCAAATGGTCTCTTCCACTGTCATCGGGACATCGCAGATCCGGAATTCAACCGTATTAAAGAAGGGATGTACCCGGAGATCCCACCAGATCTTTTTGGCATTGTCGATGCAATTGGTCTTGACCAATAACTTTACAAAATTGTCATAAGCTTCGATACTTTCAAAATATTCCGGTATCCCGGTGCGGGGGAATTTATCGAACACCTTTGTGCGGAACGATTTATAACCCGTCTGACGACCTTCCCAAAAAGGAGAATTGGTACTTAGGGCATAGATATGAGGTAAAAAATAACGCGTGGAATTGGCAATATGATTAGCCATCTCACGGCTTTCCATCCCCACATGCACATGGAGACCGAAGATCAGGTTACTGCGTGCTGCTTCCTGCAGTTCGTTGACGATTTCATAATAACGGGCATGATCGGTGATCAGCTGGCTTTCCCAATGACTGAACGGATGCGTACCGGAAGCGCCCACCCAGAAACCCAGGTCTCCTGCGATCTGGGAGATGGTCTTGCGTAAGGTCGAGACATCCTTGAACGCCTCATTGATATCCCGGCAGATATCCGTTCCCACTTCCACAACGGCCTGGTGCATTTCTGCCTTGACCTTGTCCTTGATCACTTTCTGTCCTTCCGTCACGATCTTTTGTTCATGACTCTTTAATTCCCGGGTAACAGGATCGAGGGTCATGTATTCTTCTTCGACGCCCAGGGTGAAATTTCCATAATTGATATCGGCCATAGCAAAAGGGGTATTTTGGTAACTTAAACACTCCGTACAAATGTAAACGGAAATTTAACGCAGGCTATTTTTTCGTTTACCCATCAGAATTTTAATTTTTCCACACTGCTTTGCAGGTAGGCACCCCAGGTAAGATTGTCCATTCCGTCGCGCTGGGCCAATGCACGTTCGATCGCATAGTCTGCCGAAGTCTCCACCACCCAGTTGAAATTATCTTCACCGACGCTGGTCTTTTCCGCATCAGGTGCCGGATTACAGAAGTCGATCGCATAAGGGATACCATCCCTGACCGCTAATTCCACCGTGTTAAAATCATAACCCAGCCAGCCATTGATCCGCAATACGATCTCTTCCATTTGCTGCAGCCTTTCCGCAGAAGGGTTGAAGTCGGCACAATAACGAAGATGATGCGGATTGCGGGGTTCATAAGGCATAATACGTACGTATTTGCCGCCGATGCAATAACAGCGGTAATATTCCGTAAAAACGATCTCTTCCTGTAATAACATCACGAGTTGACCGGTCTCGCCGTGATGATGATAGAATTCTTCGGCGTTATGCAGTTTGTATACATTTTTCCAACCTCCGCCGGCGAATGGCTTCATGAAGGCCGGGAAACCGACATAATGAAAGATGCTGTCCCAATCCATAGGATAGGCCAGGTTGGAAAAAGATTGGTCATTCGTATCCGCCGGCAATTCCCGCGAAGGAAGGATAACCGTTTTGGGCACGGGAACACCGATCCTGGTGGCCAGGCAATTATTAAAGAACTTTTCATCGGCGCTCCACCAGAAGGGATTGTTGATCACTGCTGTTCCGCACAGCGCTGCATTTTTGAGATAGGCCCGGTAAAAAGGAACGTCCTGGGAGATCCGGTCGACGATCACGGCATAACCGCAGGGCTCACCTTGCATCACCTTGTCGATGCGCACGGGCTCGGCAACTATATCCGTTAGGTTCTTCCGGTTCACCGCCTCGATAAAGGCCATTGGAAAGCTCCTTTCCTGACCGAAGAGGATGCCTATCTTTTTTTGTGTGCCCATAGTTGTATTTTTTATGCGTTCCGATAATTCCGGAATGAACCGGATGAATGATTGCATTTTCAGCTAACCGCGCCCGGAAGTAAAGAAAGATAATGAGGGAACATTTCTTTCCATACAGGCCAGTCATGATCCCTGTCCGGACGGATATCCAGCCAGTGACCCATGTTTTTGTCAGCCAGCATCCTGCTCAGGGATTCGTTCTGCCCCCGGCAGCTGTCTCTTTCTGCCGTACCTAAAACGATGCCCATTTTCCAGAGGCCGGCATCAGCTGCTCCCGGAATAAAATCCACCGGATTATTATAAAAGACATTGTCATCATAGTAGCCATCAACAAAGGAGCGGATGTCGAATATCCCGCTCATGGGGAAACAATACCCGGTGACCTGCGGGTGCCGGAAAGCAAAATTAACGGCATGATACCCTCCGAAACTACAGCCTGCCACCGCAACTTTGCTTTGACCAGTCTCCTGAAAGGCAAGTGGGAGGACCTCGTCCAAAATAAGGCGGTCATACAACGTATGGTTGTAAGCGCGTTCGGACGGAGGAATCGATTTATTGTACCAGCTATAGGCATCCAGGCTGTCGGGGCAATAGATCTTCACTTTCCCGTTTTCCAGGAACCATCGGGCAGTTTCGACCAATCCCTGGTCCTTGTTCTGATAATAGGTTCCCTGTGAGGTAGGAAACAGAATAACGGGGTATCCCGCATGACCGAATACAAGCATTTTGAACTCCCCGCCGGTAATGGGGGAATGCCACTGATGATATTCTTCCCGAAGGTCCATATCTGTTTGGATAAGGTGAAATCAGTAAATTATTCGCGTAACCAAACCTACTGAAAAAAAGGCAAATGACAACCCGGTAGCCCTTGATTCCTATTAACTTTATTTGTTATTTTTGGCCTTATGCAAGTTGACAAGAGCACAGGCATTTTAATGGAAAGCATACAGTTGGAATCCCTATCCCTGGACAGGGCCGTACAAATTGATTTTTTCCGGCCATCCGGATTGTGGGAAGGGCCTGAAAACATCAGCCTTTTGCTGATCAACGATGGTCAGGACCTGGAACAATTGGGTCTGGCAGATATGCTCGATGAGCTTTATGGACGTGAAATTCTCGATCCCTTGTTATGCGTGGGCATTCACGCCGGCCCGGAACGGAAAATGGAATACGGTACGGCCGGTATCCCGAATGATCAGGGCTGGGGGGCAAGGGCTGAAGACTATACCCGTTTTGTTTTTGAGGAATTGATACCGTTTATCCGGGAGAAATTTCTGATCCGTGAATTTAAAGAAAAGGCCTTTGCCGGATTTTCGCTGGGTGCGCTCAGCGCTATGGATATCGTTTGGGGACATCCTGAAGAATTTGCCAGGGCTGGTATGTTTTCCGGATCTTTTTGGTGGAGGACAAAAGATAAGTCGGATCCTTCCTATAATGATAATTCCGACCGGATCATGCACCGGCAGGTTAGGGAGCGTGCAAACGGGTATTACCCCTGGTTGAATTTCTTTTTTGAATGCGGCACCGAAGATGAAAAAGAAGATCGCAATCAGAACGGGATTATCGATTCCATTGACGATACAAAAGATCTTATTCAGGAACTGGTAACCAAAGGGTATTCCTATGAAGAAGGGGTGGCCCCCGAAATAACCTATCTTGAATTGGAAGGTGGAAAACACGAAGTCTCTACCTGGGCCAGGGCTATGCCGGAATTCCTGGAGTGGGGATGGGGGAAAAAAGATAAAACGAACAGATAAAAAAAGTCCCGGTTTATGCCGGGACTTTTTTTATCAAAACCATATTGGTCATTATACTACGATATTCTATGATTTCAACCGAAGATTATTATTCAACCGAAGATTATTTTACATGTAAAAATTTGGTGTCGGTTCCTACCAGATTTCCCAACTGACTGCTCAGGTTCAGGCTATAGGCGAAGGTAGCTGTCGTTTTGAGCCCAGTCTTGGAGGAAATCGCCGGAATGGGAAGCGGGAAACTGATTGACCAATGGAACAGGCCGGTTTTAGCCATTCCCACCGTATCATAAGCCGGTATGATTTTTTTAATGAACTGTATGGTCACCGGATTCTGGGCTCCGGTGGTATCGTTTGTTCTCAGGGTAGCCGAGATGATATATTTGCCTGTTGTGTCATTAATATTGCCTTGAGCAGCGAATGCCACGGTATCGCCGGAATTTACAATACTATCCTTGGAATGCGTCATCTTACTATTCACTGAAAACACCCGGGTCGGGGTATAGGGAGCAAGTGTTGTTGTTTTGTTGCAGGCCCAGATAAGAACTCCCGACACCAGCATAAAAAAAAGAACGTTTTTTTTCATAAAAAATATTTTAATCTGAATACTAATAATTTTTTATACCGAGTATAAATGGAAAGAATACTCAGGCAGTAAATGCGTTAATTAAATAAATACCGGATACCGAATTGCATCTGCCACCTTGAACCCGTGAAGGTCTGATTGTTGGCAAAGTTGGTAAGTGCCGTATTATTGACAAAACTGTTGACCAGGGGTACCTGGTTAGCCGGATCCAGGTAGGGTAAAGAAAATTGCGGTGTTTTATTATCGCCGGCCAGCCCTTCGAATTTAAGAAAGTTGGCGCTGCTGACGGTTTTGATCAAACCCCAATTTCTGTTCAACAGGTTTCCTACATTGACGATGTCGAAGCTGAGACGCAGCGTGTGTTTGTCTTTATCCTCCCCGTTCTTTGTATAGAAATAGATGTCCTGTGTAATATTCAGATCCAGGTGTTTGTACCAGGGGTACAAAAGTGAGTTGGCCTGGGCGTATTGTCCTTTATGTTTATTCAGATAATGATCCTGGTTAATGAAATTGCTTAGTTGATTCCAGATTTGTGAGGCTGTCCTGGTGTCGGTATGATCCAGGGAGGTATTGCCAATATTAGCAGAACCGCCATTCACCGGGACCAGATTGATCTCGCCGGAATTTCTGGGGATATAGATAAGGTCATTTCCGGTATTCCCGTCGCCGTTCAGATCTCCGTTGTATACATATGAATTGGACCCTGCGGTCGTAGCTTCGTAAACCGCTCCGACAGAAGTAACAAAATGTTTGGAGTATTCTATCCGGTAACTGGCAGAAGCAATCACGCGATGCGGCTGGTACCAGGAAGGACGGGCCAGGATCGGTGCATTCGGATCCGTATTGGAAATTGCCCTGGCGGCCCATAGGGAACTGGCCGTGCTGCCGACTTCCATCAGGTTCTTGGTGTCGCTATAGGTATAGGCTACACTGGCATACAGATGGCGCCATGTCTTCTGGACCCTTGCAGTGGCTGCATAGGAAAACCCTTTGCTGGAATTTGACAGCAGGATCGCGTTTCCGATATTGGGATTCTGCAGCGTGCTGCCATTGTAATATTTGTTGCTGGAGTTGGAACCGCTGGTGGATGCAGCCGTCGTATTGAATCGTAAACGGTTATCCGGCCCGTTGGCGATGGCAAACCCATTGCCCTCCTGAAGATTCACATTGGACATATAAACGGCGTTGATGTCCTTGGAATAGGTGAACTCGCCCGTCAGGACCCAGTCCCCGGGTAATTTTTTATCCAGGCCAACACTGGTCCTCAACTTGGTCGGATATTTGAAATTTTTGGAAGTCACGTTCACCGAATACCCGGTTGGTGTGGAAGTCTGTGCCAACGGCGGATTTTGTAAGGTATTCAGGTAATAATCGAGGGCCTTGGTGGGATCGGCAAAAAATGGCATATTTTTTTGCGTGAAAGACCCCCACTGTACTCCATTATTAGCAGCCTGATTCTCGAGCCACACGAAAGGAGGTGCTCCTTCGAAAATCCCGGCTCCGCCTCTTAACTGCCAGGTCCTGTCGCCGGTAACATCCCAGTTAAAACCGACCCGGGGAGAAACGATCAGAAAACTTTCTGGCGCCTTTCCAACATTGTATTGGTTCCCGTTCAGGAATTTGAGGGCATCGAAATTCGGGTTGTCGGTGAACTTATTCTGATACGATGTATAATCGAACCGGACACCATAGGTCAGGGTAAAAGCGGGGGTAATCCGCCATTTATCCTGACCGAACAAACTAAGGTTGGTGGCTCCGGCGTAAGCCCAGGGAAACGCTCCTCCCTTCAGGGTTGAATACTGCTGATAATAAGTGGCGGCCGGCGCTCCCGAATACCAGTCCGATAAACTGTTGAATTGATACACCCCATTGTAACCGGGTGCAAAGGCATTCTGATATTTTTTGTAGCTGTTCTGGGTACCGATAGTGATCTCATGGCCTCCCTTGAAAAGGCTAAAAATATCCGTAAGCTGATAAGAATCCATATTCAGCTTATTGTTATAGGTATACATCTCATATCCGAAGGTGGTGTAGATATTGTTATTGTTCAGGATATCTACCACGGGAAATGAACCTGAACTGGATTTGGGTGCGCGAAAATCCCGCTCCTGGGTATAACCGATCTGGAATTTATTGGACATCTGGTTATTTAACTTGGTGTTCAGTTCCAGGATATAGATCTTAAGGTTGTTGTTGATCCGGTAGCCGCTGCCGGAAAAGGGTATGGAAAAAGTACCGGGCTGACCGCCGGTAACCTGTCCGCTGCCCGGACGACTGTTGCTGGCAAACTGGTCAGCGTAGGATTTCAGGTAATTATATTTGAAGGATAAGGTATTGTTATTGTCGATATTCCAGTCAAGACGCAAATTGATCTTATAGCTATTGGTCTGGAAAGAAGGGCTCTGGGCAGCTCCGGGGTCGTATTTATAGGTTGACTGCAGATAAGAAGCCAAACGGGCCAGGGTATCGGCGTTGGCCTGGGAAACGACTCCTGCCTGCGGGGAATGCGTGGCATCGGAAGCAATGACGCTGCTGGATGGCTGTTTTTGAATATTCTGTTCTCCATTGATAAAGAAGAACAATTTGTTCTTGATAATGGCCCCGCCAAAGCTTGCGCCAACGACATTAAAATTGAAAGGCGTTCTCGCCACCGTAGTATTTTCTACCTTATAACCGATAGTGCCCGGCCCTTTTATATAGTCATATACCGTGGCTCTGAATTGATTGGTACCGCTGCGGGTAACGGAATTGACACCCGCACCCGTAAAACCGCCTTGCCGCACATCGTAAGGAGCTACATTTACCTGGATCTGGTCGATAGCATCCAGGGCTATGGGTTGGGCATTAGCCTGCCCGCCCAGGGTACCGGAAAGACCGAAGGAGTTATTGAAATCGGCCCCATCTACCGTGATATTATTCATTTGAGGGCTGCTTCCGGAAAAACTCAATCCGTTGGAGCTGGATTCCAGCCTGGCAAAGTCCTGGATAGACCGGGTAATCGTGGGCAACCGTTCGATCTGGGCCCTGGTAATGATCTCCTGAGCACCGGTACGGCTGTTATTAAAGGTCTTATTCTGACGAGAAGCCGGTACAACTACTGCCGTCAGCTCCTTCGATTCCGGTGTCAAATTGAAATCTGAGGTAAAATCCTGGCCAACGACCAGCATAATATTATCCTGTTTCTCCTGTCTGAAACCTACAAAACTGATGGAAAGCACATAAGGCCCACCCACACGCAAATTGGGAAGATTGAAACGCCCGTCTTTCCGGGTGGTGGTCGTATATTTTGTGCCTGTCGGAGTATGCAGGGCTGTCACGGTAGCCCCTCCCAGGCCTGTCTTGCCTTCCGAAACCGTTCCCAATATCTGGGACGTCGTCTCCTGCGCAAATGTAAATAGTACACAAAGGATTAGGTACGCTGAAATTACCAGTCGTTTTATCATAATAGTTGTTTTTGCCGGCTGCAAAGAAAAATGCTAACTATGTCCTGATAGTTAAAACTTCGTTAATGAATCGTTACTGATGATGATAGGCAAGTAATCAGAGTCAGGTCAATTTAAACCGCTGCTGAACGGAAGGAGTTAATTTAATTTCTGTCCGTACAGGCTCTAATCAGGGTCTGGGCAAGGGGCTTCGTTAAATATAACAGGGCCGATTTACAGGTAGTAGTAGGAGTATACACTTATCTTTTCGATTCCGGTCAGTCAAATATTATATATGTTAAAGAAAGGCAAAACTAAAGAAAGGCTGCATAATTAAATCCGATAATATTGACAAGTTATAAACAGGAGCCTAAAAGAGGCATCCGCTGATCAGGCATCCTTTAGAACCTTTCCGGCGTTTTTATTGTTAAATTTGCACCTAAATCTATTTAGCATGTTGGCAACTATTGAAAGCGCCATTGAAGATATCAAAAAAGGAAAGCTGGTAATCGTGGTGGATGATGAAGACCGGGAGAATGAAGGGGATTTTATTACCGCGGCCCGGAATGTAACCCCGGAAGTGATCAATTTCATGAGCAAATACGGAAGAGGATTGATCTGCGCTCCGCTGATCGAAGAGCGTTGCGACGAATTAGGACTGGAGCTGATGGTCAATAATAATACTGCCCTTCACGAGACGGCCTTTACGGTATCCGTTGACCTGCTTGGGCATGGCTGTACCACCGGAATTTCCGCCCAGGACAGGGCAAAAACGATCCAGGCACTGATCGATCCGGCCACTAAACCGGAAGATCTTGGCCGTCCGGGACATATTTTCCCTTTACGTGCTAAAAAGGGAGGGGTGCTCCGGAGGACCGGGCATACGGAAGCGACCATCGATCTGGCCAGACTGGCTGGATTTGAGCCGGCAGGCGTACTGGTTGAGATCATGAACGAGGATGGAAGCATGGCCAGACTGCCGGAATTGCGGGAAATCGCCAAGAAATTTGATCTTAAGCTTATTTCCATTAAGGATCTGATCGAATACCGTCTGCGGATCGATAGTCTGATTGAAGAAATTGTCCGGGTGGATATGCCAACCCAGTATGGTCATTTTAAACTAATCGCCTTCCGGGAAAAAAATACCTCCAATGAGCATCTTGCCCTGATCAAGGGAGAATGGGAAAAGGACGAACCTTTGCTGGTGCGGGTGCATTCATCCTGTTTTACCGGGGATATACTTGGCTCCCTGCGTTGTGACTGCGGGGAACAGCTCCATGAAGCCATGCAATTGGTGGAAAAGGAAGGTAAAGGGGTTATCCTTTATATGAACCAGGAAGGCCGTGGAATAGGTCTGGTCAATAAACTAAAGGCCTATAAGCTTCAGGAGAATGGTATGGATACGGTAGAGGCAAATCTTCACCTGGGTTTCCCTATGGATAAACGGGATTACGGGGTAGGAGCGCAGATCCTCCGTTACCTTGGGATCAGCAAACTCCGGCTTATCAGCAATAATCCCCGCAAAAGGGCAGGATTATCCGGTTACGGGATCGAGATCGTGGAAACCGTACCCATCGAGATCCATCCCAATCCGCATAACGAAAAATATCTCCTGACCAAAAGGGATAAACTGGGTCACGATATTCTTTCAAACGTATTATTCCCCCCAGCCCCCTAAAGGGGGAGGACCCCCCAGCCCCCTAAAGGGGGAGGACCCCCCAGCCCCCTAAAGGGGGAGTAATATTCCTGGAAGATTATTTAATTAAATGAGTTAATGAAAGTTTCGGTTAGAGTAGCGTGTTACCTTACTCCCCCTTTAGGGGCTGGGGGTGGCAGGTGTGGCAGGTGGCGGTGTGGCAGGAGCGGCGGGAGTAGGTTTCTTTTTTTTCTTCTTTCCCTTGAATAATTCATCGATCCGGTCAAAATCCCTCCGGTAAGTAATGCTGCTTCCCGAACTATTCTGGGTGTGATTACCTGAGGACAGATAATTATAGGAATCCCTGTAGAAGAAGGTGAGGGCGATCCTTCCATCGGCTGTTATTTTATATTCGGCATTTAAATTCGGAAGGAACTGAAAAGAAGATGCCTGGGTCTGCTGCGGTGTCATTCCAAAATCCAATGCACTTCCGAAGGTAAAGGTCAGTTTCTCATTGAGAAAACTTTTTCCAATGCTCAGGGTCAGATTTGTCCTGTCCAGGTTGAACTTGCCCTGGTCTGCATTATCGGTCAGATTACTTCCATTATAGAAACTGGTATTGACATTAACGGTCAGACTCTTGTCATTGAATATCCTTTGCAAAAGCGTATAGAATTGTTTGGACAGGGCATTAAACAGGACACCGGATATACTGTTTACCACTACTCCGGAAATGGCAATCGTGGGGTCGAAATTGTTCGTGCTGTTGGACAGGGGCACAAATGTGTTAAGGGCAACGAGCATTGAGACCTGCTTGTTCAACTCATTCTGGTCACTTTGAATTTTCTGGATCAGGGCCAGCGCCTCCTGGTCATTCTTCAGCGGACTGTTCGGAGGCAGATCGATCTGGAAAGCAATGTCGGGTTTCATCAACTTGCCGGTAAGATCCGCGGTCACCAGGACATCGCCCCGGAATCGCTTGACATTATCCAGATTCCCACCCAAACCGCTTGCAGTAGACAGACCTAAGTCGCCGAAACGCACGTTCTCCGCTCTATAGACTGCTTCGATAAATATATTTGCATCATAGGGATTCCCTGTCCATTGGATATAGTTACCTACCCCTTCTTTAAGTATAAAGGGTTTGTGAATCAGGGATTGAAAAGTAAAATGATAGCTGCCCCGGTCGATATCATATCGCCCTGTTAAGGTAAGGTCTTCATTGGTGCCAACCCGCATACTCAGGTTCCCATGTCCGTTCGCCTTGATGATATCGGAACTTAAGGGATCTACGATCACATATACATTTGCATAGTTGTTGGCCCGCATATCGAGGGTTACCTGAAGGTTCGAAGTTTTTTTGTCCGGGAACTGGGCCTTCATTTCCTTTCCATAGATCTTCCAGACGATAAAATCGGCATCCCCGCTCTCGCGGCTGACGGAAGGGGGAAGGTATATATTGGAACTGTCAGTAGGCTCTCCGGTAATATACATTTTCATATTCTCCTCCGGACCATTGAGGGTCATATTCGCTTTGCCAATCACGGTTCCGTAAAACTGGTTATTATCTGTTGCCTTGGTATCCAGCAAAAGAAGACGGTTCGTATTCATGGAAAAGTCAAACCCAAGATCATTAAAACCGTGGTGGAAAAGGCGGCCGCGGGTGAGTTCAGCAGTACGGCCCGATTTGTCCTTCAGTTGAATGTTCCCGAAATCGATCGTGTCTTTTTTGAAGAGTATGGTTGCCGATGCGATCTTATAGGTGCATTGGGTATAATTTACTTTCATACTGGCATCCTTCAAATGTACGGTTCCCAGATAAAGAAGGCGATCCGCAGGTCCCGTTATCTGTAAATGGCCGCTTACATTTCCGGTGAGATTGCTGAATATGCCTCCAAGATACTTTTCCAGTAATTCGACCTTGGTATCGGCTACATCGGTAGTGATATTTATCGGCGGCCCCGTTGCGCTGTCTTGGGTATTGATCAGGGTATTTATATCGAAATGATAATTTTTGTTGTCGGAATGAACGCTCGCATTCACCAGACCGCTTGAGCCTTGATAGGTCCCATTAAGTTGCAGTTTGCCGATCGAATCGTTGGAAAACCGGAATTGTTCGGTTTCTCCGGTGAAACTGATCTCCGGCTTTCCAAAAGGGTCGGTCATATCAGCAGATCCGGTTAACAGTCCTTCCAGTCTTTCGGACTTAATGAAGTAGGGCGTAAAATCGCCTATGTTGATCTTTTTCAGTTCTACATGGACATTGTTCCAGTTCCCTTCTTCGGAAGGGGAGGTAGTAACCAGGACCTGCTGGTCACCGCTATAGATCTTCAGCGATTCCGCTGAAATAATATTATGGCTGAAAGCCAGTTCTCCACCCTTATCGATGGTCCAGCTCTTGCTGTTGATTTCGAAGGTGGATGGATTAAATTTGATCCGCGCTCCGGTTGGCAGGGTCTGCACCTGGGCGGAAAGGTTTGCGGCATTGAGCGTCTGATTCGCGCCGGTCTTCACCTGAATGAATGACATATCGTTGGAAGATCGCAACTGAATATGTGTTTCAGGAAAATGCAAACTATCGTTCAGGTACACTTCTCCGATATTAGTTTCCATGGAAAGGCTGTCCAGGTTACCCCTTCCTTTCAAGGTAAGATTGTTGAAGGCAATCTTTTTATAGCCGAACGAGGGCAACTCCATATTAAGGTCGAGTAAATTATCCTTTGTATTGATACGTCCGCTGACCCCCGCATTGTTAAAACCCTTCAGGTCTTTATTAAAAAAATCGATATAGTCATCTACTTTCTTGGTAGTGATGACAAAACTGAAATTCTGATTAGTCGGAATTGTTTTTGCCGGTTTGATATAACTGGGATAATATTTGTTCAGGAAGGTCTGAAAGGAGGCCGGCAGATCTTTTATCGAAAACTCTCCTACAATGGCCCCGTCGAATTCATTGCTCACGACGGTTATCGTCTTATTGTTGTCAATGATGCTGGATTCCAGGTTCAGGGAATCGAAGGAAACCCGTTGCCCGTTCTTCAGGACCGAAGCATCATAGATGCTGGCCGTACCCAGGAAGTTATCTATATTATCCCCGGTAAAATTGCAGCGGAATTTTCCATTGAACTGAACCGGCTTGTTAATAAAATGCAGCTTCATCAGATCCGCCTTTCCCACCTGGGCATCAAAATCGAACCGGGGATGTTCCTGACTAAAATCAACGAGTCCATTGAGACGGGCATCCAGGTTGGAATCGCCTGAGATAAGTTCGCCGTTAAATTTCTTTTTGGCTATAGCCCCATTGACTTTGATCTGCTGGTACGTATAATTATGGAAGTCCAGATTTTTGATCGTTCCATCCAGGGTTGCATTCAGGGTGGAGGATCTCAGCCCGACACCGGCTACTTTTCCGGTAAATGATATTTTTCCCAGATCGTCATTGTCCAGGAATGGTCCCAGGTTAAAATTCTCCGTACTGATATTACCGGAATAAATGGTAGGCCCTGCAGCAGGGAATTGCATGTTCACATCTGTCACCAGCGTACCCAGATTGGTGGCGATCGTACCATTGGTGACAAAATCATGGACCGTTCCCTGGAAACTCCCGGTAAAACGAAGCCATTCGATGCGATCCAGCCGCGCCTGATCGATTTCCTTCAACGATGGGATCAGTGTAACGATGTCCTGATAGGAGGTCCTGAATTCATTGGATTTAAAATCGATATATGTTTTTCCAATATCGGGTAAACCCCGGAGATGGATATCCCCATTCAGATAAGTGTTCTTTCCTGCTTCCAATATCACGTTCTTTCCCCGGAGATCCGTTACCGTTCCTCTGATAATACCCGTGATCCGGATTTTTTTCTTCCAATCTTTTAATTCCGGGGCAAACCAGGCAATATCGTCGCTATCCAGATCGGCATCTGCAAAATCAGCATCCATATGGACCCTGCTCAGAAAATAGGACATATTGTCCAGGGTAGAAAAACGCATGGCAAAGTAGTTCCGTAAATGACTCCTGCCCGTTTGTAAATCAAAATGGGCGAATTCCATCGCCTCCGGAAACCATTTGATCCGCGCACTCAATTTTTTCACCTCAAAACCACTCCGCTCTTTTGTATTAAGTTGTAACTGGGCTGTGATCGTATCCTTGTTAAGGCGGAGGTCTTTTAAACTGGTATTGACGGAATAGAAAAAAATATGGTTGCCGTCAAAATGTTTGTTGGGATGTGTGTCAGCCGGAATTTCATGCCGGAAAGAGCCATCTCTTATGGTAACGCTTCGTGCCCGGATATCCCAGTTTGCAGAGTTCAACCGTAAATGGAGCGGATCGTTTTTAATGACCTCGTCTGCCGTATCTGTAAGGGGAGGCCTTTTTCCATCATAATTGACCAGGGTGAATTGAGGTTGGGTAAAGTCCAGGGTACTAATCCGGATGATTTTCTGCGAAAAACTGAATTGTTGGGCATCCATTTTCAGGGCAGACAGGTGCAGATCCATATCTTCTCCTCTCCATCCATCTTTTTTCAAAAAATGGATACGGGACAGGTCAATCTGTTTCAGGTCCAGCTGTATTCCCTGTGTCGTATCTTTTTTCGATCCGGAAGAAGTGGGCGGCGCAGGGGACGAAAAATAATCGGCCAGGAATTGATAGTTCCATACTGAATCCGTCCGTTGTAATTTTATAGTAGCATCGCTAAGACCGATGTATTTCAGGGCTGCGGTATCTTTAAAAAACCACCAGTCGGTGATCCTGACGCTGACTTCACCGGCATATAGAAGCGTATCTTTCCGGGCATCTTCCACCAGAACACCGTCCAGCAGCATTTTGTTAAATAAGGAAAAATCAACATGCCTGACCCTGATGTTCGTATGTAAGCTTTTTGATAGACGCCCCGTCACCTTGGAAACCAGCCAGGTCTGTACGGAGGGCATTTGTATCAATACCCATCCCGCCACCAGCAGTAGTAGTAAGACCATCAATGTGTTACGAGTTATTTTCCAGATCTTTCTCAGGGGCTGTTTATTACAAATTGCAAATTTATCAAAAATGGCAGAGTCCGCACGATAATTGTGAGCTTCTGCCTTTGTGCAGAGCTCACGAACCGGGCTCCGCCCGGTTTATATACAATTCTTGCACCAGAATCCTCCTGTGCTATAAAATGGCTAAATTAGGTAAAAGCCAGCCTAATTATACATCTATAATGGCTATACGGAGATTATGCCGGGATGGTTGGTTAACGACCTGGTATCACCCGGATTATTTGTTCTTTTTTTCCTTCATTTGATGATTGAACTGCGCTGACCCTCCGATAGGAATGGAAAGGCTTTTCCATTCCGTATCCCTGATCATTTTCCCAATATATACGATCTGCCCTACGTGGTGTGGATAATGGGCAAGCTGACGGTTGATGGCATCAATAGCTGCCAATGGTTCATGACGGATATGGACCGTACGGAGAAGGTCTTCCTCTTTAAGAGAGCGAAGGGTGTCCAGCAGACATTTCCAGCCTTTTTCCCAAAGCTCCATCAATTGGACCCGGTTAAAAGGCTGGGCGTTGAATTCCGTATCCCGGTTCCGCCAGGATTTTTCGCCATCTTCTGTCAGGAATTGTGTGAACCGGCTCAACATATTCCCACTCAGGTGCTGGATGATGATCGCAATATTGTTGGAACCTTCGTTTGGTGAAAAATGAAAGTCTTTTTCTTCGAGTTGCCCGAAAGTCCGGTCTCCCAGCTCCTTATAGGTGAGCAATCGTTTGACGACAGATTCGAGATAAACGGATCCTAAAGAATTCATATGTTTAGTTTTTAGCTTCTCAATATCCATCTGCCGTATCATCTCCCCGGATATCGCCAACGGCCGTAATTTTATTTCCCGGTTGAATACTGATCACCTCGGTCCTGCCGATATGCTCCCGTTCGGTGACTTTATAGCCCATTGCTATTAATTGCTCCCTTATAGCAGCCGGAAAGGAGTTTTCTACATAAATCTCATCGGGAAACCACTGATGATGGAATTTAGGGGCGTTCACTGCTGCTTCCGGACTCATCCGGAATTCCAGGATATCCACCAGGGTTTGAAATACGGAAGTCGTAATAGTCGTTCCGCCGGGAGTGCCTACAACCAGGTAAACTTTTCCCTTATCCAATACCAGGGTCGGTGTCATGGAACTCAGCATCCTTTTGCCCGGTGCAATCGCATTGGCTTCAGCGCCAATTGCCCCATACATATTCGGCGTGCCGGATTTGATGCTGAAATCATCCATTTCATTATTTAACAGAAAACCAGCTCCTGCCACTACCACTTTGCTGCCATAACCGCCATTCAGAGTAGTGGTGATAGAGACGGCATTACCTTCCTTGTCGACCACATTCAGATGAGTAGTCTCTTCGCTGACAGAGCTAAGGACGCCAGCTTGTATATCTATACTGTTTCCTGCTTTTTCCGGGTCAAACGAAGCCATTCTTTGTTGGAGATAAGCGGAAGAGGTAATAGTTTTTACCGGTACGCTGTAAAAATCCCGGTCCCCCAGGAATTTGGCGCGGTCAGCATAGGCCCGCCTTTCCACCTCCGTCATCAGGTGAACTGCCTTAAGGGACCCGAAACCAAAACTGCTTATTGGGCGATTCTCTACCATCTTGAGCATTTGTTGCAAAACTACCCCGCCGCTGCTCGGCAGAGGCATGGTAATGATGCTGTATTGCTTATACGGAAATACGGTTGCCGGTCTTTCGATTGCCCGATAGTCCCGGAGATCCTTTGCTGTAATTATGCCTTTGCCCCTTTTCATTTCTTCTAAAATCAAACCGGCCGTCTGACCTTCGTAAAAACCTTTGGCCCCATTATCGCGAATCAAACGCAGGGTTTTGGCCAGGTCTTTTTGTACCAGGGTATCACCGGGTTTCCAGCCTCCTTCTTTTACAAAGACAGGAGTAATCGTATTGTATTTTTTAAATTCGTCCCGATCTTCGTTAAGGTTCCTGGCTTCGGCTTCCGAGATAACGAATCCCTTTTCAGCAAGATCGATGGCGGGCTGGATCAGTTTGGAAAAAGGAAGACGCGCATATTTGTATTCTGCAAAGATCCCTGCGATCGTTCCCGGAACACCTGCCGCCAGATGACCGTTCTGACTAAGTTCCGGCAGCGCATTACCTGCCGTGTCCAGGTACATGTCGCGCGTAGCTCCTGACGGGGCTTTTTCCCTGTAATCCAGAGCCAGATTTTGTCCGGGTCCCTGTTTCCCGGCCAGATGGGCGACCATAAATCCGCCCCCGCCAATATTACCCGCCCCCGGGTAAACAACCGCCAGGGCCAGTTGGGTGGCAATGGCCGCGTCAAAGGCGTTGCCATTCTGTTGCAAAACAATTACCCCGGCCCTGCTTGCAAGCGGGTGGGCAGAGACTACGGCTCCCCTGGTCACCTCCACCCTTTTGCGGATCTTATAGGAGTATGGATCGAGCTTCTGGGCCTGAAGCAGGGAGGGGAGCATTCCCAAAACGAGTAAAAGGAAAAAGGAAACGGCCGATACATACGAAAGAGGTGATTTTTGCAACATAGCCATAACGAAGGGAAATTTGCCGGAAAGTTACCATCAAAATTCTAAAAAAGGGGATTTAATGGATGTTGAAATAGTATAATGTGATGGGCAGCTTTTTTTATTTTAACCGTTGTCTTACATTCACGCTTCATTTGATTTGTCAGGCGCGGAAATGGTTCCCTTAATATCGAGAAAACAGACTATGCAAAAAATTATTGCTCTTTTTTACTTCCTGATTTTTACTGCCTTTGGATCATTTTCTCAAAATATACCTTCTCCGGAGGCCTTTTTAGGATATCCGCTGGGAAGTCATTTCACCCCCCACCATAAGATCGTTACCTATTTTAAACAAGTGGCGCAGGCTCTCCCCGGACAGGTAAAACTGGAACAATACGGGGAGACTTATGAAGGGCGCCCGCTGATCCTGGCCTATATAGCTTCCCAGGAGAACTTTCCCCGGCTGGAGGCAATACGTCTGAATAACCTGCGTTTGGCCGGACAGTCCCGGGATAAAATGTCGCCCGATGAGAACGGCCCGGTAACCGTTTGGCTTAGTTATAATGTTCACGGGAATGAACCTTCTTCTTCCGAAGCCGCCATGAAGACTTTGTACGAACTGGTGAATCCGGCGAATTCGGGCTCGAAGGAATGGCTTCAGCACGCGGTGGTGATCATTGACCCCTGCATCAACCCGGATGGCAGGGACCGGTATGTGAACTGGTTTAATACGGCAGTGGGGAACAAACCAAATCCCGATCCTCAATCCAGGGAACATCACGAACCATGGCCGGCAGGCAGAAGTAACCATTATAATTTCGATCTTAACCGGGATTGGGCCTGGCAAACACAGGTAGAAACACAACAAAGGCTAAAAAAGTATAATGTCTGGCTGCCACAGGTGCATGTGGATTTCCATGAGCAGGGTTTTAATAATCCCTATTATTTTGCACCTGCCGCCGAGCCCTATCATGATGTGATTACGGGCTGGCAAAGAGAATTCCAGATACAGATCGGAAAAAATAATGCAAAATATTTCGATTCCCACGGCTGGCTTTATTTTACGAAAGAGGAATTCGATCTTTTTTACCCCAGTTATGGTGATACTTATCCCACTTATAACGGAGCGATTGGAATGACTTTTGAACAGGGGGGGATCCGCGGCGGGTTAGCTGTAACGACCGAAGACGGAGATACGCTGACCCTGGGCGATCGGTTGGAGCATCATTTCACAACGGGTATGTCTACTGTCGAGGTTTCTGCGCAGAACGCTTCCAGGCTGATAAAAGAGTTCCGGAAATTTTTCTCCGAGGCTCAATCAAAACCCACAGGAGAGTTCAAAGCTTATTTTATCAGGGCCGATGAATATGGAGATAAAACAGACCGCCTGAAATCTTTATTGGATAAGAATAATTTGGAGTGGATACCAGCTCCATCCGGCAGTTTTACGGGCGTGAATTATGAAACGGGCAAAATAGCGGCATTCAAAGCCGGGCCGGGGGACATCGTTCTTAATGCCAACCAGCCAAGATCCAATTTGCTCCGGGTATTGTTCGAACGCAATTCACGGATCAGTGATTCGGTGACTTATGATATAACTGCCTGGAGTATTCCCTTCGTGTACGGTTTGCAGGCATATGGTCTGAACGCCTTTGTCGTTCCTTCCTCCGGAAATACGCAGGTTCCTCCAATTGTTCCCGGGCCATCCGTGTCTGCTGGCGGACAATATGCCTTTGCTGCCCGCTGGACAGGATTACGCAGCGCTCAATTCCTGGCTGCACTTTTAAAAAAAGGAGTGAAGACCCGTTATGCCGAACAATCTTTCCAATCCGGAGGTCAAAATTTTGAAAAAGGAACCCTGATCATTACGCCAACCGGCAACAGTTCCTTTGGCAAACAATTGGAGGCTACGATTACCGGGATCGCCGGTAAATACGGTATAACCATTTCCCCGATCATTTCGGGCTTTGTGGAAAAGGGCGCAGATTTTGGCAGCGGAAGGGTTCACCTGATCCATAAACCCCGTGTAGCCATGCTAACCGGAGAAGAGGTTAGCTCTTTGAATGCCGGGGAAGTATGGCATTTTTTCGAACAGGAACTGGATTATCCTGTTACCCAGCTGAATGCCGGCGAGATCTCTCAGGTGAGTTTGAAAAATTATGATGTGCTGATCCTTCCCAATGGATATTATAAATGGCTGAATGAAAAAAGTACAGCTGAACCGGTCCGCAACTGGATACGGGAAGGGGGGAGGCTGATTGCCATGGAAAATGCAGTCGCCCAATTATCAAAGATCGGATGGGGGATACGGGAAAAGAATGATCCGGCTGATAAAAAGGAGGATGATAAAAATAAAGACAAAAAAGAAGAGGAGGATTATTCCTCTTTACGGCGATATGAGAACAGGGAAAGGGATTATGTGGCCAACAGTGTTCCGGGATCTATCTACAAGGTAGAGTTGGATAATTCACACCCCCTGGCATTTGGATACCCGAATTATTATTATACGCTCAAACAGGATGAAAATGTGTATGAGTTCATAAAGGAAGGAGGGTGGAATGTAGGGGTTATCAAAAAGGATAATTATGTTAGCGGTTTTACCGGTAACAAGGCAAAGGAGAAATTGAAGGACGGACTGATCTTCGGGGTTGAAGATATGGGAAGAGGCGAGATCGTCTATATGGCGGACGATCCTTTGTTCCGCAGTTTCTGGGAGAATGGGAAATTACTTTTTTGTAATGCCGTTTTTTTAGTCGGGCAGAAATGATTGGATACAGTATACTAAACAGATCAATTAAATAGTTGTTGGAATGAGAAGGATCAAAAATGTTTTTTTCAGAATAAGTTTGTTTGTGGCTGCTGGCTTTTTTCCTGCCTGCCTTTTGGCTCAGGCTCCGGAGACTGTCGGATCGGCGGAGATCTTTCTGCGTCTGAAAAAATTAAATGTGCTGGGTTCTGTATTGTATATCGCTGCGCACCCCGATGACGAAAACTCAAGGCTGATTGCGTATATGGCAAAGGAACGGTTGTACCGTACGGGATATTTGTCAATGACCAGAGGGGACGGCGGGCAAAATCTCATCGGGGATGAACAGGGCGTAGAGCTTGGGTTGATACGCACCCAGGAAATGTTGGCCGCCAGAAGAATTGACGGGGCCGAACAGTTTTTTTCCAGGGCCTTTGATTTTGGTTTTTCCAAGTCCACGGAAGAAGCATTAAAAACCTGGAATAAGGAAAAGATCCTGAGCGATGTGGTCTGGGTTATCCGTAAATTCCAGCCTGATGTGATCTTTACCCGCTTCCCTGAGGATGGCAGGGCAGGTCATGGCCATCATTCCGCCTCTGCGGTATTGGCCCATGAGGCTTTTTCAGCGGCAGCGGATCCTGCCCGTTTTCCCGAACAATTGAAAAATGGTGTTAAACCCTGGCAGGCCAGGCGCATTTTATGGAATACGTTTAATTTCGGAAGCACCAATACGACCAGTGAGGATCAAATGAAAATAGATGTGGGCGTATATAACCCGATACTGGGTAAAAGTTACGGGGAAATCGCCGCTGAGAGCCGGACCGAGCATAAGAGCCAGGGTGCTGCATTGACACCGGCCCGCGGGCAGTCCCTGGAATATTTTACCCTGGTTGCCGGGGATCCTGCCCATCAGGATCCGATGGAAGGGGTTGGGATTTCCTGGAGCCGGGTGGAAGGGGGAGAGAAAATTGAAGGAATGATCAATCAACTGGTACAAAATTTTTCTTTGCCCGAGCCCGAAAAATCGGTTCCAGGCCTGGTCAATCTTTATAAAGAATTAGGTGCCTTAAAAGACGGTTACTGGAAAACCCAAAAGACGAAGGAAGTCCGGCGACTCATTGAAGCCTGCAGCGGATTATGGCTGGAAGCTACGGTTCGTAACCCTTATACCGTTCAAGGTGATTCGTTGTCTATTAATTTTGTGCTCAACAACAGGCTTCATTCCATGGCTTCCGTAATGGAAATCACCGTGAACGGTTTTGATACGCTGTACAAACAAGACCTCTCCGATAACAGGAATTATTCATTTTCCAGGAATATCTTTGTAGGAACCCAAAAACCAGTGACCCAACCTTATTGGCTGGCAGAAGAAATGTCACCAGGGTCCTATAATGTAAAAGACCCGCAGCTGATCGGCGATGCTCAAAGCAAGCCTGCTTTTGATGCGCAATTCCGGCTGGTCATCGAAGGACAGGATTTTGTCTTCACCCGTCCCGTTCAATATAAATTTACCGATCCCGTCAAAGGAGAATTATACCAACCACTCACCGTATTGCCTCCAATAACTGGTCAGTTCGAGCCAAGCCTGGTGCTTTTCACCGACGGAGAAGAGAAAAGCTTTGAAGTGCAGACCAAGGTTCAGACAATACGTCCTGTTCAGCCAAAGATCCGGCTGACCAACACGGACGGTATTTCCCTGAAACAAACGACGGATTTCCATAATACCCATTTTACTTATGTTGCGAGACCGGTAAAAAAAGGAGCAGATATCCTGAATGCCAATTTGCTTTTTGAACAGAATGGTAAAACGGATACTGCCAGACAATTAAAGACAGTTAATTATGATCATATTCCCCGCATCGATTATTTCCGGCCTTCTGTCCAGAAGTTCGTCATTGCCGATGTAAAAATTGCCGGCAAACGTATCGGTTATATCGAAGGCGCCGGAGATAAGGTTCCCGAGGCCTTACTGCAAATGGGCTATGAAGTCGTATTCCTGAAAGAAAAGGATATAACCTCCGGAAATCTCAAACAATACGACGCTCTTCTGACAGGTATCCGTGCTTATGATGTGCATAATTGGCTGATCGGGAAATATGAAGTCCTTATGGATTATGTAAAAGAAGGGGGGAACCTGGTCGTTCAATATAACCGGAATAATATGGGGAATGCAAAAATAAAGATCGGGCCTTATCCTTTCGCTATTTCTTATACCCGGGTAACGGATGAGAATGCCAAGGTTAATTTTTTACAACCCGATCACGCGGTAATGAACTTCCCTAATAAAATCACCGACAATGATTTCGCAGGCTGGGTTCAGGAACGGGGTATTTATTTTGCCGATCAGACCGATCCAGCTTACGAAAAAGTGTTTTCGATGAAGGATCCCGGCGAACAGGATCAGAGCGGAAGCCTGATCATCGCCGCGTATGGCAAAGGAAAGTTCGTCTATACGGGCCTGGTATTTTTTCGTGAATTGCCTGCCGGGGTTCCCGGAGCCTACCGGTTGCTTGCCAATATTATTGCCTTGAACCGGAAAAAAGGATTTTGAGGTTGAAATTAATAAAATCATATGAATCGCAGAAGGGATATAGCTATTGTTACGGCCATTGTAGTGGGTCTTGTCGTTGGGCGCTTCATCAAGCGGGCGACATTCGGATTGATCGTAGGTCTCGCCGTTGGATTGCTGGTGGCCTCCCTGATCGCCAACAGAGACAGGAACCGTAGGAAGGATCAGGGGAACAAGCCGTGATTGCTGGCAGTGAATGCTCCGAAAACAGGATGCTAAAAGAAGCTATATGAATAAGATAAGGGAAGTTGATCAGGAAGAAAAAGCTCCGTTGTTCAAACGTTGGAGTACCTGGTATGCGTTGGTCATCGGCTTTTTGATCGTGCTGGTAGGTTTCTTCTTTTACCTAACCAAACATTTCTCATGAGCAGGATCGACTGGATTGTTTTGATCCTCACGCTTGCCGGAACCATCGCATATGGGCTTTATAAAAGCCGTACCACCAGAAATCTGGACGGATATTTCTTATGTAACCGGTCCGTACCCTGGTATATGGTCCTGTTGAGCATCATGGGCACACAGGCTAGTGCCGTAACTTTTTTATCGGCTCCCGGTCAGGCTTATACGGACGGAATGCGTTTCGTGCAGTATTATTTCGGTTTACCGCTCGCCATGGTGGTGCTCTGTATCACCTTTGTTCCGGTTTACCATCGCCTTAAGGTATATACGGCGTATGAATTCCTGGAAAAAAGATTCGATCTGAAGACGCGGACCCTGACTTCTTTCCTCTTCCTCCTGCAGCGAGGGCTCTCAACAGGTATAAGTATCGCCGCCCCTTCCATCATTTTATCTTCCATTCTTAATCTGGATATTTTCTGGACCAATATTTTAATGGGCGGCGTACTTATCATCTATACGGTCACCGGCGGCGCTAAAGCGGTCGCCTATACGCAGCAATTACAACTCATCATAATTTTCGGAGGCCTCTGTATGGCCGGTTATATGGTCGTGCACAAGATGCCGGCAGGTGTTGGCCTTTCAGAGGCCCTGCATATCGGCGGCAAGGCCGGCAAACTGAATATCATTACAACGGGTATACGCGAGAAGGGCCCTGGAGGGGCGGGTGGGGGATTCGATTGGAACGACCGTTATAATTTACTCAGCGGGGTGATAGGAGGCTTTTTCCTGGCCTTGTCTTATTTTGGTACGGATCAATCACAGGTAGGAAGATACCTTTCCGCCCGTTCATTGAGCGAAAGCCGCCTTGGTCTGTTGATGAACGGCCTGGTTAAGGTTCCCATGCAATTCCTTATTCTTCTTTTAGGGGTGCTCGTGTTCTCTTTCTATCAATTTAATAAAGAGCCTGTTTTTTTTAATCAGTCCCAATTGGATCTTCTGGCAAAATCTAAGTACAAGGACTCCCTGGTGCTGGTAACCAGGACATATGACGCTGCGGAAAATGAAAGGATTAAGGAAAGACATTTGCTGGCCGGAGGAGATCTTTTACAAAGCCAAAAAAGACTGGAAGCGGCCGAGAAGGAAAAGGCCGAAGGACGGGTAACGATCAAGCGGTGGTTAAAAGATAAGGAGGTGGGAGGAGACGATAATGATACAAATTATATCTTCCTTCGTTTCGTAATGGATTTTTTGCCCAGGGGTCTGATCGGATTATTGATCGCTGTGATTTTCCTGGCCTCCTGGGGATCTATTGCGGCAACGCTGAATTCCCTCTCTTCCTGTACGATAGTTGATTTTCATAAACGGTTTTCAAAAAAGGAGTTATCCGAAGAAAAAGAATTCAGATTGTCCCGGATGTATACCTTGTTCTGGGGTATATTTTGTATCCTGGTCGCACAATTAGCTTATAATGCCGGGAACAGCCTTATCGAGGCCGTTAACTTGCTGGGCTCCCTTTTCTATGGTGTAATCCTGGGTATTTTCCTGGTTGCTTTTTACCGAAAGAAAACCGGAGGCACTTCCGTTTTTATAAGTGCGGTGGTCATCGAGATCGGAGTGATCATCCTGAATATCCTGAGCCGGAAGGGGATTGTACCTTTAAGTTTCTTATGGTTCAATGTAGTTGGAGCCGTCGGTGTGGTATTGCTGAGCGAAGGAATAGAATTGTTTCGCAAGAAAAGAAAAGTAACACTACCCATTTTGTAAATTACTCATTTTTTCATATTTTGCTCAAAATTAATCAAAAATGATCAAAAATAATCATTTTGACATTGAGCAGATCAACCTGCTGAAGACAGAGATCCTTTCCGATAATTGGTATACGCTCAAAAAGGTCAGTTATGAAATAGTAAAAAAAGATGGCTCCGTCCTTTTCCAGGACCGGGAAGCCTATGACCGGGGCAATGGTGCGACCATTCTGCTGTATAATAAAGAAAAAAAGACAGTTATACTGACCCGGCAATTCAGATTACCGGCTTACATAAACGGCCATCCAACCGGCATGCTGATCGAATGCTGTGCGGGTTTATTGGATAAAGACCATGCCGAGGAAGCCATCAGGCGGGAAACTTCCGAAGAAACCGGCTATAAGGTTTCGGTCGTTCAAAAAGTATTTGAGGCCTATATGTCGCCAGGATCAGTGACCGAGATCCTTTATTTTTTTGTGGCGGAATATAGTGAGGAAATGAAAGTAAGTGAAGGGGGCGGGCTCGAAGAGGAAAATGAGCATATCGAAGTCCTGGAAATTTCTTTTGCTCAGTCCCTGGAAATGATAAAGACGGGAGAAATAAAAGATGCCAAGACAATCATGCTCCTGCAATATGCACAGATACACTACCTGGTATAAAAAAAGCTCATAGCCTAACGGGCTATGAGCTTGTAAAAATTTATTTTTTACTTCAGATTTATTTTTTACTTCAAAGAAGCGATCAGCTTTTCGTTGAGCGCCACATAGTCGGCGTTATTCGCCTGTTTGGATAACCCGATCGATTTTTGGGCAGTGGCAATGGCTTCCTGTTTTTTGCCCAGTTTGGCCTGGCATCTTGCCTTTTGATAAACCACATAAAAGGCGGTGGGATCCTGTGCGATCGCTTTATCAAACCAATCATTAGCCTTATTCAGATCCTTCCCGTTGTCCAGGTAATACAAGGCAGCGGTAAAATAAGGGCGATTGTCCTTTGTCATGGAATTATCGATCTGCGCCATGATCTTTCCGTCAATTTCTGTTTTGATGGGTAAGGCCACCAGGGTTTTATCCCAGAATATCGCCAGATCACAACTTACAGACGTGATATTGTTGAACATGATCGTAAAAGACTCGATGGAAAATGGCAGCTCCTGGTTTCTTACTTTTACACGTACCAGGTCCTGATCGGCTTTGTAGGCAGCCGGATTGGTTACATCCAGTTGTTTGGTAATGATCACCGTCCATTCGTCCTGGCCGGGGATAGTAAGCAATCCGTATTTGCCGGCAGGTATTTTGGTTCCGCCGATGGTTACTTCATCTCCGAAGGTAAGCGTTGTGGCCTGATTGGCACCGGTGCGCCATACTTTTCCATAAGGTACCAGGTCTCCAAAGATCGTGCGGCCTTTGATCCCTGGTCTCGAATAGGATAGTTCAATGGAAGACAGACCGAAGTCCTGCTTGACGGTCTGTGGTGGTGAAGGCGCCGGAGTCTTTATCTGCTGTGCAGTAGAATTCAGAAAAATCAGACCGGTTAGTGCAAACAATGATAGAAGCTTGTTCATATTTGGTGGTTTTGAAGGCCGAAAGTACTGCATGCCGAAGGAATGGCCATAATAAGTTTGGATGAACGGTAGCTGATTTTTTGTTTTAAAAAGACAAGGTGACCATTGCTTTTGCCTTTTTCCCTTTAAGTAGTTTCCATGATGGGCCTTGTTGTACCAGGTGAAGGAGCGTTGAGTCATGGGAAGGGGAAAGAGATTTTTCGATCCTGAAGGATGAAAGCACCCCGTTTTTATCAACCCGGAAAGAAAGGACAACTTCTCCTTTGACCGTGGAATCTGCTTTCCCGGTATTCTTGTTCCTTTCCAGGTAAGTTTTATAGGATGCCCATCCGACTACGGGTTCGGTTTTCGGGTTCAGGGATTCCATGGTTCTTAATTTCACCGTATCTTTTTTGGTAAAGGTCTCTTCTTCAGCGGATTTTTTTCTTTTTTTGGAGCCATAACCAACCACAACCACTTCGTTCAAAGAAGCGTTTTCCGGTTTTAGCTGGATAACGTTTCCGATCCTGTTATCTGTATTGAGGGACATGGCGAAATCCTGGTATCCTACCGAACTTGCCCGGAGCCGTGCAGAAGAATCCTGCTTAGGTAAACGGAGATTAAACTGTCCATTGTTATCGGTTACGGCAGTAAATTTATCTTTACCATCCAGGGAAAGACTGACTCCGGAAAGGGGTTTGTTATTTTGATCGACAACCTTCCCCGAAACCAGTAAGGGGGGATGTGTATCCGTGGATTTTTCGAAATCCCTGGTGATATTCAATCCGGGGGCCGGAGTGGTAGATAGATTAAATGAATTGGTGGCGGCTTCGGACTTAAGATCGTTATTGGATGAACGGGGGGCTTTAAATGAATATTTGGTGGATGAAGGTTTGACCTTCTTCGGAGAGGGTACGGTTTGCGCCGTAATGGAATCTGAATCTTTTTGGGCATCGCTTTTGGTCAAGCCTCCGGCGGCTGCCTGGGATGGGCTTGGAGAGGCGCTTTCAGAAGGACCATTAGATGGGCCTTTTGACTGGACAGAGGTGGTATCCTGTATTTTTTTTTCCGATACGGCAAGAGAATACATGGATTTGCCCTTAAAAAATGTGAAATAGGTTATTCCTCCGAGCCCGATCAACAGGATAAAAACAGCCGCCATTTTCCACATAGGTTTACCTGCCTTCTGCTCTTCGTCTTTCCCGCTTACTCTTTTTTGCAATCTTTCCCGAAGCTCGTCCAGGTCTTTATGCATGGCGGAGTGATGCATTTCCATCCCTTCCATGGCATCGGCCAGGAAAGGGTCGTCCAGGGCGGCTTTTTCCAACCGGTGCATTTCCGGCGCAGACAATTCCCCTTTCAGATATTTTTCAATATCCGAAGCGGTATAAGAACTATGCTGATTTGTGTTGCCGCTCATTATTCGATTCTCATTATTCAATTTTGTTGATCCGGATTGGCACCTTTTCGGTTTTATCCATACAAATTTTCAAATTTCTTTTACCATTCTGTATATAACTTCTGACCTTATTCCATTGCAAACCGGTCAAAGTTTCTATCTCCTTGTAGCATTTGTTTTGCAAATAAAATAATTCTACGGTTGATTTCTGCTCCGGCATAAGGGTTTCCAGGCATTTTGACAGCTTTTCCAGATTCCCTTCCCTTTCCATGATACCATGCAGATGCAGATCTTCCTCCATTTGCATACGACCCTCGTCCAGCTCGTTGACTTTTATCCGTTTGGAGGTTCGTAACTGCATAAGACAGTAGTTCTTAGCCAGGGTATACAGCCAGCCCTTAAAGTTCTCCACCTGGTGTTTGCGCAGTTTTTGTGCCAGCTCTTCAAAGATCGCCATGACGGCATCTTTTGCCGTTTCCGGCTCCCCCAGGTATTTCAGGCAAACGGCATACAGGAGATCCATATAACGCTGGTACAGAATAGCCAGGACCTCCAGGTCGGCCGATTGCTGATAGGCAGCGACCAGTTCCTGGTCGTTAACGGAATGGGGTGATATGTTTTTTAAAAAGGGCAAAAACCTGAAGGCATGATTCATTTATTGAATCCCAAACTGAGTGGAACCCGGTTCGTGAGCTCAGACCCAGGGGAGTGAAACGAACCCTGCGAACTTCGGGGTCGAACAGTGTTCGACCCCGAAGTTCTGCTGAAATACAATGATGAAGATACGGCTTTACCCGAGGATTTTCAAAATGGCAAACAGAGGACAAAGCGGATAAATAAATAATAAGCAAGGATCAGCAGGAGATTGAACAAAATAGTCTTCTTCATGAGGGTGGATTTAACTAAAAGGATTTTCAACGGATAATTGCCTCTAAAGAAGGAAAAAATTATGCCAAACCCAGGTTATCCACATAGGAATAGTACCCCATTAGCCATGAAAAAACACGGGAGAAAACACCGGATTATATTCGGATTAACATTAATGAAATGAGAAACATGCTGCTAAATAACTTTCGTTTCTTATATGTTAATTCTTAGATAAACAACCTGTCTTGAATTAAAGTAAAAAGGCGAGGATTTAACTATAAAAGGGCCCTCGCGGGCCCTTAGTTTAAACATTTTTTACTGAAAATCCTTTAATGAGTCCCGTTAACCAATAGTTTATTTCCTATTTTTTCATAAGAAAATTTACCATAGCAATCAGGCTCCCCAGTATGGCAATTAATTGGACTAACCCGGACCAGAAGATAGCCTTTGTCAACTCCGACCTAATTTGTTCGGTTTTTGTTTCCTGTTTGAGGATCTCCTTGTGCAAAAAATGAAAATCTTCTGTCATTTTGGTGCTCAAAGAGAGAAAATCCTCTTTCCAAAGGCTTTTAAAGGTTACCTGTTGTTCCATAATCAATCCTTTTACTGCATCATTAAAGACCAACAAAAATTCGTTGGCTTTTGGCTCGGAAAGGTTCAAATCCTTTCTGAGGAGGTCGTGCAATTTCACATTGTCTACCATGATTAATCAACGCGGAGTTTGCTAGTAAACATAACCGTCGTTTGTTGTACAAATGTATCAATACTTATATATTTAAAATTAAAAATGAGCTGTTTTTTTACTCCTCAAAATTAAAAAATGTCATTTAAAGGCAGGATGGAACCGGTGTAATGTCTCGCGTAGGTATTCCCTGTCCAGGTGCGTATATATCTCGGTGGTAGTAATGCTTTCATGACCCAGCATTTCCTGAACAGCCCTGAGATCGGCACCTCCTTCGACCAGGTGAGTGGCGAAAGAATGCCGGAAGGTGTGCGGAGAAATATTTTTTGTAATGCCTGCTTTGGAGACCAGGTCTTTCAATAATAAGAAGATCATTACCCGGCTTAATTTGCTGCCCCGGCGATTGAGGAACAGGATGTCTTCATTACCTGGCTTCAGAGGAGCGTGAACCCGGATCTCGTGTTGATAAAGCTGGATATATTTAACGGCCGAGGATCCGATCGGAACCAGTCTTTCTTTATCTCCTTTACCGATCACCCGGATAAAACCCAGGTCCAGGTACAGACAGGAAATCCGGAGATTCACCAGTTCACTCACCCGAAGCCCGCAACTATATAAGGTTTCCAGGATGGCCTTGTTGCGGCCGCCCTCCGGTTTGCTCAGATCGATCATGGCTATGATGGCTTCGATCTCATCAAAGCTAAGGATATCCGGTAGGGACCGTTTCAATTTAGGCGCCTCCAGCAGGGTGGTGGGGTCTTTTTTGACGATCTGTTCGATAGCGCAATATTTATAGAAGGAACGGATCCCGGAAATAATCCGGGCCTGTGAAGTGGCTGTCAGGCCCAGTTCGCCGATCCATTGCAGAAAACGCTGGAGATCTTTCAACCCGATCCCTTCAGGCTTTTTCAGGGAATGATCGGTCTGGAGGAATTGGGTAAGTTTGTCGATATCCCGTAAATAGGCTTCTATGGAATTATCCGACAGGGATTTTTCCAGTTGAAGCCATGCCTTAAAACCTTTTTTATAGGGTTCCCACATAGGGCAAGTTTAAACTTTTACCAGACAAAATCCTGAATTTTTCTTTCCGGCAAAAAAAATATTGAATTTTCGCATGAAACTCCCTGCCTTTGCGGCATATTTGCTTTTTAACTTATTTATAAGCTTTTTCAATCATGGCTACTGTCAATCTACGGTCCTTCCGGCAACTCGTTCGTCACAATAAGAAACGCATAAGAAGTTTCCTGACCCGGTTGGAGAAGAAGACCCCGCGCGGCCTGGATAAGATCGTTGTTGAAGCGGATAAGGCTTCCTGGGCCAAAACGGATTGTCTCGATTGCGCCAATTGCTGTAAGACCATGTCTCCCACCTATACCCAAAAAGACCTTAAACGGATCTCCGCACATTTTGGCATGAGCGTGAATGCCTTCAAGGAAAAATGGCTTTATAAGGATAAGAGCGGGGATTGGATGAATGTCAAACAACCCTGTCAGTTTCTCGATTTGAATACCAATATGTGCAATATCTATGCTATCCGGCCCCGTGACTGTGCCGGTTTCCCCCATCATACCAAAAAGAAAATGGTGGAATACGTGCATATGTATAAACAGAATATCGAATACTGCCCTGCTTCCTACCGGTTGGTGGAATTTATTATGGAAAAAGTGAAAGGGACTCCCCCAACCCCCTAAAGGGTGGGTCAGAGGTAAACATCCTCTATCAGAAAATATTCCACGATCGGAGACATTTTTTCGTCAGAACACAAGTTATTGGCTCTTTTGATCGTAATTGCCAATACATCATATTGAATTCTTTTATAGCCGGGAAATTGAAAAAGCCAGGCTGCAGCGGCCCTCATCATACCTTTTATCTTTGCGTTGCTCACTCTTTCTTCCGGATAGCCATAACGACCCATTTGACCGGCTTTTTCCGCTTGTCCCGTTTTGACCTCGATAAAATGGACGATCCCGCTGCGTGTGGCAATAATATCTATTTCATGCCGGCTGCTTCGCCAGTTGCGATGCAGGACGGTGAACCCTTTTTCCATTAACCAGTCCGCCGCAAGCACCTCGCCTTTTTTCCCGAAATCATTATGACGGGCCATTGCTATACTTTTTTGTTTTATTTTGGGGCTCGAAAGGTCGTAAAAATAGTGGCACAAAAATAGTAAGGATAAACTGGTAAGGATAAAAAAGTGCTTATAATCTGGTAACCCATATAATCGTTTTTCATGAAACAGGATAACCGCGTTTACAAATTACAGGGGAAAATTCAGCATTACGCCTGGGGGGGGCATACCTATTTACCACAACTCCTATCTCTGCCCAATCCGGAAAATAAGCCTTTTGCCGAATATTGGCTCGGAGCGCATGTTAATGCTCCAGCGGAACTTATAACAGATGAAGAAACGATCAGACTGGATGAATTCGTTGGACAGAGACCTTCGGAATTACTGGGTGCCTATACTGCGGAGCGTTTTGGAAGACTGCCTTACCTTTTGAAAATCCTGGATGTAAAAGATATGTTGTCCATTCAGGTCCACCCCTCAAAAAAAAATGCCGAACAGGAATTTGTAGCCGAGAATAAAAAAGGGATCGCCTTAAATGCTCCCAATCGAAATTATAAGGACGATAATCATAAGCCGGAACTGATGCTGGCCTTAAGCGAGTTTTATCTTCTGCATGGATTCAAGCCGGAAGAGGAACTGAAAGAAACCCTGGAAGCGATTCCCGAGCTCCGGTTCTTATTATCGGTATTCGAAAAAAAGGGGTACCAGGGATTATACAAGGAGGTCATGGAAATGGATCAAACCTCGGTAAATGAAGTTCTACAACCCCTGCTGGACAGAATCATTCCTGCATATAAGGATAATAAACTATCGAAAAATCAGGAAGACTTCTGGGCTGCCCGGGCCGCGCTCACCTTTAATGAACCGGGCAGGATCGACCGCGGTATCTTTTCGGTTTACCTCTTCAATCTGCTGAATCTTCACCCGGGAGAAGCGATCTTCCAGGATGCCGGTCTGCCCCATGCTTATCTGGAAGGCCAAAATGTCGAGATCATGGCCAACTCAGATAATGTTCTTCGGGGAGGGCTTACCCCCAAACATATCGATGTACCTGAATTGCTGAAACATGTGACTTTTGAAGAGACCCTGCCCCGGATCATTCCCTGTAATAAATCTGCCGGACATATCTCCGCTTTCCATACCACAGCCCCTGATTTTGAATTAAGCCGGATCGGTTTGATCAAGGGTGAAACGATTGGTATCCAATCCCGTTCAACGGATATTTTCATAGTCCTGGAAGGAAGCGTGCAGGTAGTTGAAACACCCCAACATTCCTTCAGCCGGCTGAAAGGGGAGGCCTTTCTTGCCTTTGACCATGCCAAATTAGAACTACGGGCCCGCGAAGATGCCATTTTATACAAGGCCGCCGTACCTTTAAAGAAATAGACGAGCGTACCTTTAAAGAAATAGGAAAGGGACGTAGGGGAGGGGGATTAAGTTAAGGGCAAATAAGGGCTGTTAAAGACGCCTTAATGAAGCAATGGTCGTTTTTTTTGCTTATTTTCGTTGTCCAGGGAAAAAAAATTTAAAAATAAAATTCTGGCCATGAAACCCAATAGATCAATACTTTTTTCACTCGTTTTGTTGGTGATCGTAGCTGCGCTCTACCGCATTATCCCGGACAGGCCAATGGGTTTTGCTCCCCAAATGGCCATGGCCATTTTTGCAGGGGCCATGGTGAAAGACAGAAAGTGGGCCTTGATCCTTCCGGTATTGTCCATGTTCCTATCCGATCTTTTATATCAGGTCTTATACCTTAACGGAGCATCTTCGGTCGCTGGCTTCTATGAAGGCCAATGGCAGAATTATTTGTTGTTCGCCTTACTGGTTACGATTGGGTTTCTTATAAAGAAAAAGATCAATGTAGTTAATATATTCCTGGCTTCCCTGGCCGCTCCAACCGTTTATTTCCTTTTATCCAATTTCGTTCTCTGGGCCGGTTGGGCAGGAACCCGCGGATATGGAAGACCCAAGACCTGGGATGGTCTTTTGCTTTGTTTTAATGACGGCCTTCCTTTTTACAAAACAAGCATTTTTGCTACCCTGGTATTCAGTACCGTTCTATTCGGAGCCTATTTCCTCCTGAAGAGAGGTGTGCCGAAGGCCTCCGTTGCGCTGGTTGATTAAATGCTCATTGATTAAACGCTCGTTGGTTAAACGATCATTTCCTTGTCTCTGTTTCATATTCGGTATCGATGGCCAGGTCTTTACCATCGGCGGCTGCCGTAGCCAGTTCATCACACCGGTTGTTATTAGGGTTATTGGCATGCCCCTTTACCCATACGAAACGGATATTGTTTTTCTTGGCCAGTTCATTATAGTGCAGCCATAAATCCTTGTTCTTCTTTCCTCCTTTGAAATTGGTAGCGACCCAATTTTTTAACCAGCCTTCCTGCACGGCTTTTACCACATATTGGCTATCCGAGTAGACCGTGATCTTTATGCCTTCTTTTTTTAATGCTTCCAATCCTGCGATAACCGCCATTAATTCCATTCGGTTATTGGTGGTCAGGCGATAACCCCCTGATAATTCCTTACGGCGATCACCCCAGAATAAAATAGTGCCGTATCCTCCCGGTCCGGGATTACCCCGCGCAGCACCGTCTGTGTACATGATCAGTTCATTACTCATAATGGTCGGTTCTAAGGGTTTGGTCAGACCTGAAATACGCCGGTCTTAAAGTTTTCGATATGAGGATTATGCGCAGCGGCGTTCAGCCCTTCTGCTATTACTTTGCGGGTATCGGCCGGATCGATCAGGCCGTCCACCCATAACCGGGATGCGGCATAATATGGACTCGTCTGTTTTTCATAACGCCCCTTGATCTCGTCCAGCAATTTTTTTTCTTCTGCAGGGTCGATTTCCCGGCCTTTACTTTTTAAGGCACTGACCTGGATCTGTAATAAGGTTTTGGCAGCCTGTTCGCCTCCCATTACAGCGATTTTTGCCGATGGCCAGGCAAAAATAAAACGGGGGTCATACGCCTTCCCGCACATCGCATAGTTACCGGCTCCAAAAGAATTTCCAATGATAATGGTGATCTTGGGCACAACCGAATTGGCGACGGCATTCACCATCTTTGCCCCATCTTTTATGATCCCGGAATGTTCGCTCCGCGATCCGACCATAAAGCCGGTTACATCCTGGAGAAAAACCAGGGGAATCTTTTTCTGATTGCAGTTCATGATAAAGCGGGCGGCTTTATCTGCGCTATCATTATAGATCACTCCGCCCAACTGCATTTCTCCTTTTTTATTTTTTACGAGTTTGCGTTGATTGGCGACGATGCCTACCGCCCACCCTTCTATGCGTGCATATCCGCATAAGATTGTTTTGCCATAGTCTTCCTTGAATTGTTCAAAGGCGGAGTTATCAACGATCCTTTCTATGATGGAAAGCATATCGTAAGACTTGTTAGGATCAGCAGGAAGGATCCCGTTCAATTCCTGACCGCTTTTAAGGGGAGAAACAGGCGCAATACGGCTAAACACCGGGGAAGGGGGATGGCCCAGTTTGCTCATTATTTTTTTGACCTGGTCGAGACAGGCTTGTTCCGTCTTGAATTTATAATCCGCAATGCCGGATAATTCCGTGTGGGTAACGGCCCCACCCAAGGTTTCGGTATCGGTTTCCTCTCCGATGGCTGCCTTTACCAGGTAAGGGCCGGCCAGGAAAATGGAACCATTACCCTCGACCATAAGGGTTTCATCACTCATGATCGGCAGATAGGCGCCTCCGGCTACGCAGGCACCCATGACGGCGGCAATCTGGGTAATTCCCATGGCGCTCATACGGGCATTGTTGCGAAAGACCCTTCCGAAATGTTCTTTGTCCGGAAAGATTTCATCCTGCATAGGCAGGAAGACTCCGGCGCTATCCACCAGGTAGATCACGGGTAAATGATTTTCCATGGCGATCTCCTGCATCCGCAGGTTCTTTTTTCCGGTAATGGGAAACCAGGCGCCAGCCTTAACCGTCTGATCATTGGCTACGATCATACATTGCCGGCCACTGACATAACCAATACCCGCAACCGTTCCGCCGGCAGGGCATCCTCCATATTCTTCATACATCCCGTAACCTGCCAGCGCCCCGAGTTCGATAAAGGAGGTTCCTTCGTCCATGAGGTATTGGATACGCTCCCTTGCCGTCAGTTTATTTTTCTCCCGTTGTTTGTCTATCGCCTTTTTACCACCACCCAGGGCGATCTTGTCCAGCCGGGTCTTCAATTGGCTGAGCAACATCCCCATGGCGTCCTCATTCTTATTAAATTCAAGTTTATCAGGATCCATAGCAGGCATTTGTAATTTATTAATTTGGGCCTTCCGGCCAGCCGCCGGCGATGACTTTAAAGTGCAATTTAACATGGATGCTTTAATTTTTGGAGTATTTTTAAGGGATGCCGGCTAAAAGCAGAATAACGTGGATATGTCTTATCGGATCAGCGATAGGGATTAAAATCCTTTCCGGTTTCCCCGGAGCTGTGGAAAAATATTATACTATGGGGTTTTATCCGGTGATAGCGCGGATCCAACGGTTGATGTTCGGATGGATACCCATTAGTATCGGCGATTTGTTATATGCGATACTTGCGATCTGGTTGGTAGCCGGATTGATATCCATAATCCGGAGCGTGATCAAAAGACGGGCAGACGGTCCTTATTTTCTCTCGCTTTTGCGGCGTATCCTTTTTGGTTGTCTGCTGGTATACGTTCTTTTCAATGGTCTCTGGGGCCTGAACTACGATCGTCAGGGAATTGCGGATCAATTGCAACTGACAGTGAAACCTTATTCTACGGATGAGCTTACGGGACTGTTAACGATAATTGCCCAACGGCTGAATGAGGTGGACAGTATTTCCCGCCCAGGCAGAGATTTCCTCAACCGCAACAGTCACCTGTTTGCCGGTTCGGTTCAAAGTTATACGGCACTGGCCCAGGGCGATTCCCGTTTTGCCTATCCTTCCCCTTCCGTTAAAGCTTCGATGTTCAGTTACCTGGGAAATTACCTGGGTTTCGGCGGTTATTATAATCCGTTTTCCGGCGAGGCTCAGGTAAATACGACCATGCCGGTTTTTACCCGGCCATTTACAGCTTGTCATGAGATCGGTCATCAACTGGGGTATGCGAAGGAGAATGAGGCTAATTTTGCGGGTTATTTGGCTGCCCGGTCCTCTCCTGATCCGGCCTTTCGGTATTCTGTCTATTTCGATCTGTATATTTATGCCGCACGGGAATTATATGCCCGGGATTCCAACCTGATCAAACCATACAGGGAGAAGTTGCGGCCTTCGATCCGAAAGGATTTCCAGGAATTAAAGCGGTTCAACCGACAATTTGAGAATCCCCTGGAGCCTGTCATCCGGAGGCTCTACGGAAATTATTTAATAGCAAACGGTCAACCTCAGGGTATAATGACCTATAATGAAGTGATTGCGTGGCTGATCGCTTATCAAAAGAAAATGGGTCCAGGGGCAATCTGATTGTAATGATGGAACTGTAATGATGGATCTGTAATGATGGATCTGTAATGAGGAGGTCTTAGAATTTATTCTTCCACATCATGCTCTCCACCGGCTTATTGATCTGCCCGCTGTATTTGGCATCTTTTTTCTGGTTGTATTTCACCAGGATCTCCCCATCCACCGGGAAATAGATCAGTTGTCCTACCGGCATGTGTTTGTAAACTTTCACCGGTTGTTTGACGGAGATCTCCAGGGTCCAGTTCCCGCAAAAACCTACATCCCCTTTACCGGCTGTAGCGTGGATATCTATACCCAGGCGCCCGGTGGACGATTTGCCTTCCAGGAACGGGACATGCGCATGTGTCTCGGTGTACTCCTGTGTTACCCCCAGGTAAAAGATATGCGGGTAAAGAACGAACCCGTCCTCCGGGATCTCGAAATATTCGATCTCGTTATGCTTTTTTGAATCCAAAATGTGTTCCCGGTAGGTCGCGAGCCATTTCCCGAGATGTATATCATAAGAATTGCTACCCAGACAGGCACGATCATAAGGTTCGATTTTAATAGTGCCTTTTTCTATTTCCTCCAGAATGCGCTTATCGGATAGGATCATGATGAAATTAGTTAAGTTTGCGAATAGTCTGTAACGATTGCCGTTCGTAAAATACTGCAAATTTGCAATTCGCGAAGATGCGGTTATAATTTTAAAGATGCCCCTATTTTATCAACATAATATCAACGAAGGAACAAAAATCGGAATTTGGCATATCCAGGAGCCGGAATCTTTTTTCCTGGAAAAAGTTCCGCTGAAAAGAGAGGTGTCCCATCCCTTTAAGCGTTTGCAACATTTGGCCGGGCGGTATCTGCTACCTTTTTTATTTGCTGATTTCCCATTGGAAGAGATCCGGATAGCCGATACCCGCCAACCTTTCCTGGAAAGTGAAAGGTATCATTTTTCCATTTCCCATTGTGACCATTTTGCGGCGGCCATTGTCAGTAATACCCATCGGGTGGGAGTGGACATCGAATTGATCACCCCCAGGATCGAACGGGTTGCCCATAAATTCCTCAATGAAGAGGAAGTTCACTTTTTTAATGAAGACTATGCTCTTTTCCTGGAACAATGGGGACTCCGGGGAAAGGTTCAGCAGGAATTACTAACCCTGATCTGGAGCGCCAAGGAAGCAATTTTTAAATGGTACGGCCGGGGGGAAATGGATTTTAAAAAACATATGTTGCTGGAAGGGAATATCACCATGGACGGGGAGGGAATCCATCTTCCTTTTACCTTTGAAAAGGAAAAAAAGATTCACCTCGACCTCGAGGCAAGGATCTTTGATGACCTTGTTCTCGCCTGGCTAATGACCTGATCAATTATTCAGAAAAAGCACCTTTCCGCCCGTGTTATTCATATGATCGGAATCTATCGCCTGCCGGTACTCATTCAAGGGGTAACGGGCCGCCACATCCATCACGAAACCGGGATCCGAAATTATTCCGGTTAACGAATCCATCATTTCCCCCCGTTCTGACAACTTCAGTCCATTCAGATAACCCCTGATCCCGAAGCCTTGCAAAGAGATATCTTTATAAACAAACAAGGCGTTCGGAAATTGGGAAAGAGCGGGATCCAAGGTACCGTAAAGGATCATTTTCCCTTGGGGCGCCAGACATTGCAGCAATTCGGTAGCCGTTTCGCCACCAACAGGATCCAGTACCGCATTTACTCCTTTCCCGTCGGTTAGCGAATTTACTTTTTCTTTGAAAGAGGAAGGAGGCGTGCTGATGATTTCGGTAGCTCCCAATGCTTTTAATTCCTCTCCATAATTACCTCCTCTCACCGTTAATATCAACCTGATTCCTTTTTTTGCGGCAACCTGTGTGAGCGTGCGCGCCAGTGATGAGTTGCCGGCACTCAGCATGAGCCAATCGCCGGATTTTACTCCCGACCGTTGCAATAGTCCCCAGGCCGAGGGGGGATTGAGTGCGAATTGGCAGGCTTTCTCCACCGGGAAGCCCGGAGGCAATACAAAAAGTTCTTTTTCGGATACAACAGTATATTCGGCCCAGGTATTCTTATAGATAAAGGCAACCAGGGAACCAATTGGAATTTGGACATCTCTGCCTGCACTTTCCACTATCCCGGCTCCTTCCAGGCCTGCAACCTGGGGAAATTCGGGCTGGAACCTGTATTTTCCCTGGATAAAAAAATGATCGGCCGGATTGATAGGGCTGCCCAGCATTTTTACCCGTACTTCTCCCGGTCCGGGAACAGGCATGTCCATTTCCCGCACCCGCAGTACACTTCGGGGATCTCCGGTCTGTTCAAAATAGATGGCTTTCATATTTTCCTTTTATGTTTCGAAATGTACTGAGCGAAATGACCTATTCAGGTAACTATTCAGGCAACAGGTTATCTCCTTCCTCTTCCAATAAATTGACGTCGATGGCGTCCTTCCCCGCTATACCCTCGATCGATCCACGTACATGGGCAGCATTCAGCAATACTTTTTCCAACTGTTTTTCTCGGGATTTCCATAATTTTTCCATCATGTCCCGTTCTTTCTGGATGGATTGTTTCATGGAAAGAAATCCTTCCCTGATGGCCTTCCATTGTTCACTGAATTCGATACTGGTCAGATAATCGTATAAAAGATGCATTTTATCCCCTCTGTTCTCCTGGGATTTTGATGCATTAAAGATCCTGATGATACCGTCCCTCAATACATAAGCCAGGGCTTTGACTTCCATAAAGGAGCAGATCCAGACCCCGTTCTTTTCCCCGAAACGATCCATGTCTTTTGGCATGGCCTGGGTGACGATGACGGCAATCGTGGCGCCCTGGCTACGCATATCGGCCTTTAACTTCTCGATCCAGTCCTGGGAGAAATCCCTTGTGCGTTTGCTCTCATAAATGATCTTACCACACTCCTGACCGAAATTATTGCGTACGATCTGTATACAGTCGGCTCCTCTCACTCCTTTCCCGACTTCGCCGATTTCGTCGAAAGGAAAACTTGTTCGCAATAATTCTTCCAGGGCAAGCTCCTGCACTTCACCCTGTAATTGCATGGAGCCCTGTTCTGCTTTGCGTCTCATCTCTTCGGCCAGTTTCTTCTGGTCGTCGAGCTGTTTTTCCAGCTCTTTCATCCGAAGTTGGTATTCCGTCTCCCTGGCTGCTCCCTTTTGTTCTTCCAGAGCCCGGATCTCTTCCGATAATTTACTCCGTTCCTGCTGCAGCTGGCGTTGAACGGATAATTCCATTTCCGCTTCCCGGTTTTTCAGATCCTGTTCTTTTTTCAAGAATTCCAGCTCCTTTTGCCGGGAGGTTTTTAACTTCTCTTCATTATCCTTGTTGGCTTCCTCCAGCAGGTGTAATTTATTTTCAAAGTCAGTGCCGATAGACTTACGTAAGGACTCCTCCATGGATTGCTGCCAATTCAATTTCTCGTCGTCCAGTTTCTTTTGCCAGCGTGTCTGCTCCTGGCCCAGGCGTATAGCATAATCGGCTTCTTTTTTTTGCGAAGCTTGTAATAATTCCTGTTCCCTCCGGCTGAACTCATCCTGCTTCTTCTGCAATTCTTTCTCTTTTTCCTTTTTGAAGGAAAGCATCTGGTCCCTGAGGTCTTTTTTGTATTGTTCAGAAACGGCTTCTTCCATGGGGAAGTGGTGGCCGCAGTTGGGGCATTTGATATCCGTCGCCATCCCGTATTTTTCTTACAAACCTACTTGAAAAAGTACAATAGACAAGAAACTGACCCCAGACTGGAAAACTACTGCTGAATATGGCACCGATGATCAAGGTTAATGGAGGAACTCCTGAATTACCGGAAGCACGCGGGGATCCGGATTGTAGTGAAACCCAAGCAGTGCTGCCATTGTAGCTGCCATTTGCCCTTGCCTGATTTGGCCTGGTCCGTTCACCTCACCCTTAGGGGTGGTATCGGGGCCAATTACGGCTATCCAGATCTCCCCGGATTCTTTGATCTTTGGCCCATGATCCCGCCAGTCGCTCTTTTTATGATCGCCCCGTCCATGATCACAGGTAAGGATCATCGTAGTCTGGTCCCTATATTCCGGCATAGATTGCAGGAACTTCCACATATCGGCTATCATGGCGTCCTCAGCATGGGCGCTTCCGATATACTGATCGTAGGATCCATTGTGGGCAAACGCATCCGTTTCCCCAAGCGCGATATAAAGTACTTTCGGATGATAGGTTTTCAGGTATTCCCGCCCGGCAAAATAAGTCAGCAGGTCCGGCCGCTCTTCTGAAGGTTTGGCAGCAAGGGCCTGCATTTGGTTCAATAACTGCATACCGGGACCGGGGTAAGGGAGGGAGTCGCTATCCGCATTGACCAGTAAACCATTTCTCCATTTGTTGAGGATATAGGGGAAAAGGACCGAAGTAGTGAAAGCTGCAACCTTTCCTTTATAGCCTGGTTGACGATCAATGAATTCAAACACATTGGGAAGCTGATTCTTTACCAGGCCATTGGAGTTCACTGCCGGGTCGGGTATCCCCGTCAGGGTCTCGCTGAACCCCGGATAGGTAAATTGCCAGGGGTTGGCCACATTTACAAGATTGCCAAGATTTCTGTTGCCATACAAAGCGCCTTTTGCGGCTATGGTTGTCCAGAGGAAAGGGAATAGTCTTTTTCTGCGTTCCAGGGGATCGTTATCCCAATAATCTTTGCGCATTTGCCCTCTTTCCTCCGTATAGGCAGGGTCATTCAAGAGGGCAGAGTCCACCCCAGCGAATATTTCCTGCCATCTCATGCCGTCCAGGGCAATCATAACCAGTTTTGTGGTTTTTTGAGTGGGTTTTCCAGCAGGTATGGAAGATACCTGAGCCCTGGTCCTGTTGGGGAAAAGAAAGATTCCCAAAAAAAAGAGCACCGCTGAAAAGGTCGTTTTTCTCATCTGGAATGGTTGTTACGTTTTCTTCATAGAGACCGGGAGAACGGTTTGATACCCTCCGGTCTTGTTATTTTTTTGTTGAATTTTTTTGGCTGGCCCGGAAAATAAGGCTCCCGGACTACCACTAAAAGGGTATTGATCGAATGAAAATATCTTCCGAGTTTTGCTTTCTGATTTATATTTCTTCCTTACTGCCTGTTTAATCGCCTAATACTTTTATCGTTCCTGGTCCTTTTATCATCCGGCCTTATTTTTTTTTAAGTGGTAATAATTTCTTTAAGGTGTAATAATTTCTGTGGCTAATCCATAAGGGAAGTTAAGCCATGGGATATTCCATACGACCCGTAAAAAATAAAAATTAACGTATGAAAAAAGCAAAAAGCATCGCCGGAGCCTATGTAAAGGTTCCCGGTAGTACAAAGGCGGCTCCCAAAGAAGCCAAACTCGACACGTTGAATCCAAACGATTGCGCAACGGTCACGATCCGGATTAAGAGACAAAAAAGCATCGATAAGGCCGTAGAAAAAGGACAGCGCATCAGCCGGGAAGAATATGCAGCGGAATATGGCGCTTCCGATGAATCGCTTAGCCGTTTGGAAGACTTCGCTACCGACAATCATTTATCCGTCGTGGAGAGCGACAAGGCGCGGCGGAGCGTCATTGTAAAAGGCAAGATCGCTGATCTGGAGAAAGCCTTCCAGGTACATCTTACCAATTATAAAGATGATAATGGCAAGGTCTTCAGAGGCAGGTCGGGGGATGTTTGTATACCGGCTGAACTGGAAGACATCGTAGAAGGGGTTTTTGGCCTGGATGACCGGCCACATGCCCAACCTCATTTTCAGATAGCTTCCGAAGAGAACGGAATGTTCGTGGCCCACAACAATGGGAGTGGATATACACCCAATCAACTGGATGTGATTTACAACTTCCCTAATAATGTTTCGGGAAAGGGCCAGTGTATCGGAATAATCGAACTGGGGGGAGGCTTCCGTAATTCGGATCTGACCACTTATTTTTCCGGTCTTGGGATCACCAAACCTTCGGTGAAAGCAATTTCTGTAGATGGTGCCACCAACCATCCCACGACTGCCAATGGGGACGACGGGGAAGTGATGCTGGACATTGAAGTGGCAGGTGCTGTAGCGCCAGGAGCCAAAATAGTCGTTTATTTTGCCCCTAACACAGATCAGGGTTTCCTGAATGCGATCACCAAAGCCGTCCATGACAATCATAATAAACCATCGGTTATCAGTATAAGCTGGGGCGCCGCGGAAAAAAGATGGACGGTGCAATCCATGAACAACTTTAATGAAGCATTTAAGGCGGCTTCCCTGCTGGGCGTAACGATCTGTGTGGCTTCCGGTGACCAGGGAAGCGACGACAGGGTCGGCGATGGCCAGGTTCATGTGGATTTCCCCGCCAGCAGCCCATTTGTACTGGGTTGCGGTGGAACCAAATTGTTGACTAACGGCAATGCGATCACCAGCGAAACAGTTTGGCATGAATCGAACGATTCAGCCTCGGGCGGTGGCGTGAGCGATTTCTTTCCTTTACCGGACTACCAGAAGAACGCCAAGGTTCCACTTTCCTTAAGCAAAAAACACAAAGGTCGCGGGGTACCGGATGTCGCAGGAAATGCAGATCCACAGACCGGCTATAAAGTAAGGGTGGATGGTCAGGACATGATCATCGGAGGGACCAGCGCCGTAGCTCCGCTTATGGCGGGCTTTATTGCTTTGGTGAATGAAAAGAACGGGGGCTCCGCAGGTTTTATAAACCCTAAAATCTATGCGGCCAAGACCGGCCTGCGGGATATTACCAAAGGGGATAATATTACTACGTCAACCAATAAAGGCTATAAGGCAGGGAAAGGTTGGGATGCCTGCACAGGATTGGGGGTGTTGAATAAATTGTAAGACCCGGGCCTAGCCTATCCGGTGTTCCTTCTGGTATTGCTGGGGGCTTTTGCCCGTGATCATCCTGAAATTCTTATGAAAGCAGGTAAAATTATTGAACCCGCTTTCAAAACAGAGTTGTTTGATGCTGATCCGGTTGTCGATTAACAATTTGCAGGCATGGCCTACCCGGATTTCCGTAAGGAATTGGGTATAAGTCTTGCCTGTCCTGGATTTAAAATACCGGCAAAAAGAATTCGGAACCAATCCGACAACGGAAGCCACTTTTTCGAGATAAATCTTTTCGGAGAAATGGCTAAAAGAATAATCATAAATGGCATTTATCCGGTCATGTTCCAAATCGGAAAAATCCGGACGGAAGCCGATGGAAGAAAGCAGGTTAACATGATCTCTTTCTGCTAATGCCGAAAGACATTCGATCAGGGCAACAATCCTGCCTGCACCCTCCGCCAGGCGAATCTTTTCCATCCGCATGGGAATATCGCCTCCTTCCTTCACCTGGACCAGTATACCCCGCCGGGCCTTATCCAATAGGGCCCGGATGGGTTTGGTCTCGGGTAGCTGCAAAAAAGCATCGCCCCAAAAATTTTCCGAGAAATGAATGACGGTCGAGTGGGCAGAAACTTCCTTATTCTCCTTAAAATAAGCATCGTCATATCGCCAGTAATGAGGGAGATTGGACCCCACCAGTATTATATCCCCGGATTGAAAGCGATTGATATGATCACCTACGAATTGAGTGCCCCCGCCCTGGTGAAAATGGATCAGCTCCACTTCAGCATGGTAATGCCAGCGGTTATTTATAAAAGGATCCCTGTCCTCCCGCACACTGAATGAGTGGGTGGGGGTTTTAAGAACTTTGAGTAATTGGGGCTTCATCCGTAACTATTCAGGTATTGATAATTCTCCGGAGTAAATTTACACCGGAATCGGGCCCGGTAAAAGTTAATCTTTAAATTTGCCGGAGAAATTAATAACCTCCCGGGAAAACACCAATTTCACCAATTCCGGGTTAAACAGGAGATTTTATTATGAACAGAAAATTATTTCCGCCCATCGGCATCGGCCTGATCAGCCTTTTCGTTATTACCTTTATTACATCCTGTAAACAGAATCCGATCACAGGCAGGAGTCAGTTGAGCCTTGTATCCGAATCCGAAGTACAGGCCATGGCCCTGACTCAGTATTCTCAATTCATTTCCACCAATAAAGTAGTTCCTGCCAATAATTCCAACCAGGAGATGGTCAAAAGGGTAGGGAACCGGATTGCAGCCGCGATTACCCGGTATTATAAAGAACATGCCCTGGCCGATGCCGTTCAGGACTATAAATGGGAGTTTAACCTGGTTGAAAGCAAGGAAGTAAATGCCTGGTGTATGCCCGGAGGGAAAGTGGTCGTCTATAGCGGTCTTTTACCCGTAACACAGAATGAAACATCCCTGGCCATTGTACTTGGTCATGAGATCACGCACGCTGTGGCCGGACATGGAAGAGAAAGGATGAGCCAGCAAATGCTGGCCCAGGGTTTACAGGTTGCGGGAAATATTGCTTTGGGGAACAACCCCCAGACCGTAAATATCTTTAACCAGGTATATGCTCCTACCTCACAGGTAGCCGTTCTGCTCCCTTATTCGAGGAAAAATGAATATGAAGCCGATCATTACGGTCTCATTTTTGCCGCCATGGCAGGCTATGACCCCAGGGAGGCTGTCCCCTTCTGGCAAAGAATGGCTGCCATGGGTGGTCAAAAGCCTCCTGTTCTGTTAAGCGATCACCCCACCGATGAAGGGCGGATCCAGAAATTGCAGGAATGGATGCCGGAAGCCTTGAAGTATTATACGCCAGTCAAATAAATAGTACGGCAACTTATCACCCGCTATTTTGTTAATTTTAACAATGAGTATAGCGACCGAGCCATTGACGTTGAAAGTGAGGCTGGCCGCCTTGGGTAATCTTCCCCGTTTCTTTAAACTGGTCTGGGAGACCAGTCCGGGCATTATGATCGCCAATTCGATCCTGCGAATCCTTCGTTCTGCCATTCCAGTCGCCATATTATATGTCGGAAAACTTATAATCGACCAGGTTATCCTTCTGGCAGGCAGCCATACCGGTAACCATCCGGGGCCGCTAAACCTACCCGGGGGTCAATCATTTGGCAGCTCTCCGGCAGGTATTCATCTTTGGGAATTGGTTGCCCTGGAATTTGGCCTGGCTATTTTGTCCGACGGGTTATCAAGGGCTATATCTTTGCTGGATAGCTTATTAGGTGACTTGTTCTCTAATTTTACTTCAATACGGATCATGCGTCATGCCGCCGAACTGGATTTGGATCAGTTCGAAGATTCCACCTTTTATGATAAACTGGAAAGGGCGCGCCAGCAGACAACCGGACGAACCGTCCTGTTGTCCCAGGTACTAGGGCAGGTCCAGGATCTGATCACCATGGCCTTCCTGGCTGCGGGATTGATGACCTTCAATCCCTGGCTGATCGTTCTTTTATTGATTGCGGTAATTCCGGCATTCCTGGGGGAATCCTATTTTAATGACCGGAGTTATGCCCTTACCCGGGGACAGACCCCTGAACGCCGGGAACTGGATTATCTCCGTTTTCTGGGGGCCAGTGATGACACGGCAAAAGAGGTAAAGCTTTTTGGCCTTTCGGGCTTTCTTATCGACCGCTTTCGTGTATTATCGGAGAAATTTTACCGGGACAACCGATTACTGACCATCCGCCGATCGACCTGGGGAACGGTGTTTGCTTTCCTGGGCAGTGCCGGTTATTACGCTGCCTATGTGGTGATCATTCTCCGGGCTATCAATGGCCGCCTGTCCATCGGGGATCTCACCTTTCTGGCAGGTTCCTTCCGGCAATTAAGAAGTCTGCTCGAAGGGATCCTCACCCGGTTCACCAGCGTATCCCAGGGAGCCATTTATCTGAAGGACCTTTTTGAATTTTTTGAGATCAGCCCGAGAATTGTCCGTTCACCTCATCCCAGGCCTTTTCCCAACCCCATCCGATCCGGTTTCACCTTCGAGGATGTGGGGTTTCGTTATATGAATACCGAACGGTGGGCCAACCGGCATTTGAATTTTACCCTGCGGCCCGGAGAAAAACTCGCCCTGGTGGGTGAGAACGGGGCCGGCAAGACTACCCTCATCAAATTGCTGGCCAGGCTCTACGATCCATCCGAAGGAAGGATATTACTGGATGGCTATGATCTGCGGGAATACGACCCGGAAATTTTAAGAAAACAGATTGGGATCATTTTCCAGGATTATATCCGGTATCAAATGACAGTCGCTCAGAATATCGCCGTGGGAAATATTGCGAAAAAGGAAGATCGCCAATTGATCGAAGCCTCTGCAGAACAAAGTCTCGCCGCCGCCCTTACTGAAAAACTGCCGGGTAAATATGATCAGGAGCTTGGCAGACGGTTTCGCCAGGGTGTCGAATTATCCGGGGGAGAATGGCAAAAGATCGCCCTGGCCAGGGCGTACATGCGCGATGCCCAATTGCTGATCCTGGATGAACCGACAGCGGCCCTGGATGCCCGGGCCGAATATGAGGTCTTTCAGCGTTTTGCCGATCTGACCAAAGGTAAATCCGCTGTATTGATCTCCCATCGTTTCTCTACGGTCAGGATGGCAGATCGGATCCTGGTGCTGGAAAGAGGAGAATTGATAGAGATCGGCAGTCATGAAGAGCTGTTGGAAAAAGGGGGTCGCTATGCCGAACTGTTCAATCTTCAGGCAAGAGGGTATAAGTAAAGAGCGTTAATTTTATTTCCATGAAAGTATTGATCATCGAAGATCACCAGGAACTGGCCAGGAATATTCACGATTACCTGGCCAGGGAAGGGTATATCTGCGAGCTATCCGCCACCTTCGTGGCGGCCAGGGAAAAACTGGGTCTGTTCCAGTATGATTGTATATTACTGGATATCGGTCTTCCTGATGGCAATGGTATTAAATTGCTGGACACTATCCGTGCGGAACATACCACCAGTAATGTCCTGATCATTTCTGCCAAAAACGCCCTGGATGATAAGATTGTAGGTTTGGAAAAAGGAGCCGATGACTATCTGACCAAACCTTTCCACCTGGCCGAATTACATGCCCGGATCCGGGCCGTTTACCGGCGGAAAAATCTGGGGGGAGCTCAGATCGTTCAATTCAAGGAGATAAGTCTTAACACCGATACCTTCGAAGCCAGGGTGGGAGAGGCCGTCCTGGATATTACCCGCAAAGAATTCGACCTGCTCCTGTATTTCCTGGTCAATAAGAACCGGGTTCTCTCCCGGCAATCCATTGCAGCCCACTTATGGGGTGACTACACCGATAATTTGGCTAATTTCGATTTTGTCTATCAGCATGTAAAGAATCTACGTCGGAAGATCGGCCATGCAGGAGGTACTGATTATATAAGTACAGTATATGGGCTGGGATATAAATTCGATACGCGGAAGGAAGGGGATTGACAAGGAGAACGATATGAAAGAAAATCAGGGTTATACCTATAGAAAATAGAGGTCATGCCTATAGAAAATCAGAATTAAATTTAAAGATGACACTTACCAATAAATTTACGCTCTGGTATCTGGCTGTCATGTTGATGGTACTGCTGATCGGAGGGGCAATCGTCTACTACGAGATCCAATGGAAGATCAGCCGGGTGGAAGTGGTCAGGCACCAGCGTCTTAACGACATCATCGCCCAGCAGATCCGCACAGGAGGGGATTTTAGCAATCATCCTACCCGTAAACGGGCCACGATCTCCATCATTCCTGCCGATTCTTTCCCAACGGACATTTCCACCTATTATACCCGCGGAACAGGTTGGAATCCCGAATTCCAGGCCAATGAATACCGGTTGGAGGTAAACTCTTTTTACCGGATCGATGGCCGTCATTATAAGATTACTTCCTATTCTTTTATACCTTCTTTTTACCAACTTCTGCCGGGGGTGGTGGATTCTTTCAAATGGATATTGCTGTTGCTCCTGCTATTGGTGGGGCTATCGGGCAGGCTTATCTCCAAATATATTTTGGCTCCCTTTAAGCGCACTATCCGGGTGATCCAATCTTTCGATCTGAAAAAAAAGGAACCGATCCGTCTCCCGGTAACCCGTACCGCTGAATTCAGGGAATTGAATGTATTTCTAAAAAAAATGACAGATAAGGCGTTGGAAGATTACCAGTTGTTGAAGGAATTCACGGAGAACGCCTCTCATGAGCTCCAAACGCCAACAGCCATTATCAGAGGCAAATTGGAATTGCTGTCGGAATCCGATATCCGGGACGATCAGGCCGTCCTGATCGCGGAAATGCAAAATGCCCTGGAAAAACTTTCCCGCATTCATAGTTCTCTGACCCTGCTGACAAAATTGGAGAATTACCAATTTGAAACCAATGAACCGGTTTGTTTCAGTCAACTTCTTCGGGAAACCCTGGAATCCTTCGAGGAGCTGATCCAGTTGAAATCGCTTACCTTATCCACCCAGATTGCTGAAGAGGTATTTCTGGCCTTACCTTATTCCCTTGCCGAACTGATGTTGAATAACCTGGTGAGCAATGCCATCCGGCATAACAGCGGTAGAAATGACTCCGGGGGCGGTACGATCAGGGTCTTTCTGAATAAGACCGAAATGGTGATCGACAATACTGGTCTGCCGCCTTCGACGCCAACCCATGAATTATTCGAGCGGTTCAAAAAAGGGAATCCGGGCAGCGATTCTATCGGAATCGGGCTGGCCATCGTCAAACAAATCTGCGATCTGAATCAATTTAACATTGTGTATGAATATGCAGCCGGCATACATCATATAGCAATTAGTTTTTATGCCAAATCTCCAGCTTCAAAATTGCTTCAAAATTCCTAACGCACTTTGCATACGGAGGCATAAGCCTGCTATGCAAAATTGCTCTTCAGATGGTTAAAAAAAATATTTACTGCCTGTTACCGGTTTGGGGTTCGCTGCTGATATCACTAATGCCCTTCCCTGTAACGGCGCAGGTGCTGTCGTTAAAAGATGCCGTTCGGACGGCTCTTTCCAATTACGGAACTATCCGGGCCAAATCGAATTATGTAAAAGCTTCCGGTGCAAATGTCCTGGAAACAAAAAGGGAATACCTGCCCGATCTCAACCTTTCCGCCCAGCAGGATTACGGAACCATCAATGGCCAGAACGGCCCTTCGTATGGGTATAAGGGACTTAGCGTGGCCTCCTCCGGCCCGGCCCTGGCCACTCAGAACTGGAACGCTGCCTTCGGCGCTCTTTATCTGGCCAATGTCAATTGGGATTTTTTTGCTTTTGGAAGAGCCAGGGAAAAAACAAAGGTTGCCCAATCCATACTCTATCGTGATCAGCGGGATCTCGACCAGGAACGTTTTCAACATAGCATACGGGTCTCAGCGGCCTATCTTGGTTTGTTGGCAGCCCAGAAGCTCACCGTTTCCCAACAAAACAATCTGGACCGGGCGCAGGCATTACGGGACGTCGTCGTTGCCCGTGTAAAAGGAGGACTGAATCCCGGGGTGGATTCTTCCCTGGCCAATGCAGAGGTTTCGAACGCCAAGATCTTATTGACCAATGCCCTGGAATTTCAACAGGAGCAGGCCAGCCAACTAGCTCAGTTTATGGGGGTGCCTCCTGCAGATTTTAAACTGGACAGCGTATTTATAGCCAGGATCCCTACTGCACTTTATAATGCAGGATCATTACAGGATACGGCACTCAACGGCTCCGCTGCAAAAAATAGCCGGCAGGAATGGAGCGGCCACCCCCTTCTGAAATTTTACCGTGAACGGGTCAACCTGAGTAATGAGCAGGCTAAATATTTAAAAACCTTTACTTATCCGACGTTTTCCTTATTCGGCGTTTTGCAGGACCGGGGCTCTGGTTTTGACAGTAATTATGGGGCACTAAATACGGACGCCTATACCAAAGACTATCTTAAAGGGGTTGGTTTTGGCCGGGGAAATTATCTTGTCGGAGTCGGCATGGTCTGGAACCTTACCAGCCCGCTCCGGGTGCATCAGCAGGTTGCCGCGCAACAATTCACCTCGCAGGGATTGCAGGAAGAATATGGCCTGGTCGATCAGCAGTTAAGGGCTCAATTGATTTTATCCGAAACCCGTATCAAAAATGCACTCGATAATTACCGGGAAGCACCTATCCAGGTCAGGGCCGCTTCAGACGGGTATTTACAAAAAAGTGTTTTGTATAAGAACGGACTCAATACCATCGTGGAGGTTACTACTTCGTTGTATACCCTCAATCGCGCGGAAACGGACAGGGATATCGCTAATAATAACGTTTGGCAGGCCTTGTTATTCAAAGCAGCGGCCAGCGGAGATTTTGGATTGTTCGAAAATGAATTTTAATTGAATTTTCATCGTTATGGGATTAATCAGAAGTGCACTCAGAAAACCGATCAGCATCCTCGTACTGGTGATGGGCCTTTTATTTTTCGGGATCAGTGCGGTCCGGACAATCAAGATCGATATTTTTCCGGATATGAATCTTCCGGTCATCTATATTTCCCATCCTTACGGTGGTTTCACCCCCGACCAGATGGAAACTTATTTCGGTAAACAATACGTAAACCTGCTATTATATGTCGGCGGAGTCAGAAGTATCGAAACAAGAAATATCCAGGGTCTTACGCTGATCAAACTGACATTTTACGAAGGCACCAATATGGCCCAGGCTGCCTCCGAGGTCACTTCTTATACCAACAGGGCACAGGCCATTTTTCCGCAAGGGTCT
>NZ_JBTLQH010000027.1:0-95717 GCF_054461575.1 Flavitalea flava | reverse complement strand
GGCCATAAGAGAAGGCAACCAGGAGGTCGCTCCGAACTCAGACAACGATGAACGGGACTGTTTGGTAAATACAAGACCTGTAATGAATCCTGTCAGTGTAATAATAGAAAGAGATTTTATTCCTACTTCGAAAAATTGATTCAACACCTCTTTATACTCATACGGAGGTAGAAAAGCTTCCTTGAAAAAACGAAGAATGAAGGCATAGATAGCATGTACACCAAGAAAAAATCGGGTTATACTGCCAGGTGCAGTCTTATCTTTTATCGGCACAGGCAAATTCTCCTGATCCACATTCATACAGTTTTACGTTTAATCCAGGCTTCCAGATCTATAACATGCAAAAATTGCATGCCAGGATTAACTATATAGGCAGGCAATGATAATGGGGTAGATTTTCTACATCTTCAGATTGATTTACATGATTATATCAGTTTGGGGTAAAAAACTACCACATTGTAGTATTTGTATGAATCTATTTTAGGTTTAGCTTTGTGCTCATAAGTTATTATTCTTCTTATCGGGGTTCATTCTTATTTGCAAATAATTCGCGCCTTGTCCTTTTCTACCTGTCTCACTATTTTCCGTTAACAATCACCCGGATAACTATGCTGTATTTTTCCGAATACAGCCATGTCGTGTTTTTTTAACCATCAAAAATAAATTATTATGGCAAGTCCATCAATGATCCATTTTTCCATTGCCTTAGAGCCGGATGAACTGATCATATGCCGGCCTGAAGAGGTAAGTTTTGAAGCACAGCTTTTATCCTCGTCCGGAGCGCTGCTGCACTCGATTCCAGTCAGAGAAGGCAGCTTTTCAATACCTGTTTCCCCGGAATCATTAAAAGGGAAACGAATAGTATTTATTCCAGTGAATCCTAAAGGCAACAGAGCGGGGCGGGAAGAAAAAAACAAAAATAAAAACGTCCGCATTAACTCTTCCGGGGCATTATCCGGGGCAAGAATGTCTTATGAACCTGTGCTTCCGGTACATATCGCCGAGCGGAATGAATTGCAGGCAATACCATCTGCCATCTGGAAATATTGGTGTTTCTGTTCCTGCAGGGTCAGAGGAAGAGTATTCAATAATTGTAATGGTACGAATAGCCCGGTTTACCAGGCCAGAGTGCATATTTGCGAAGTAGAACCTGTTTGGTTCTGGATTAACAGGCTGCCGGATGCGGCGATCCTGAAAATACGGGATAGTATCATCAATCCGGAGATCATCCTCCAGGTTCCCCCGATTTCTCCTGTCGGACCGGGGCCAGTAGAATTAACAAATTCAGGCCCTTCTCTTAGCCGCAAAGCGGCCGATTCGATGAAAATACCCCGGGAAACGATGGGGACAATGGCGGAATCTGCCAGGCTTTCTCTTCAGGCATTGCCTCAGACGAATATATCTGCCCTGCATACCGATTCCGTCAGCCTGGTAAAAGATTACCTGGTTCAAAATTACCGGGTGTTATACCCCTGGTGGTGTTATTGGATTCCCATCTATTGGTGGTGGTGGTATACTTGTATCGAAGAGAAAGTTGTTTATACGAACGAGCAGGGTTGGTTCGATACAAATGTATATCATAATTGTTTCGAAGGAAATGCGGATTTCTATTTTTGGGTGGAATACAATATTAACGGAGTTTGGACAACGGTATACGAACCTCCCATTCATTGTCATACCTATTGGGACTATGCCTGTGGGACCGAGGTCGATATCTATTTGAATGATGACAGGATACCTTGCGGATCACATGCGACGACTCCGGGAAAAGTGGTCGTGATTACGACCCTGGGTAACAATGCCAATGTCAACAGGGTGCAGCAGACCGCAGGTGTTAATGAAGGCCAGGCACCGGATCTTGGATATGGTTATACACCGTACGGGCCTTTTGGCGGAAGTGTAGAGCCGCATATCATTTTTGGAGAAGACCTGATCCCATCGGGTGTGATATATTACCGGTGGTCTTATAAATTATCTACCGCGGACGAATCAGGCTGGGCTACATTGACCCCAAATGTTGACAGGCATTATTTCCATATAAACCCGGATCTGAGCATCAGTTTTCCCATTTACAATCTTGGCCCAAAGGTAACTGCGGGAAATTCCGATCTTTTCGAAATTCAGGCGCCGAGGAACCCACTGACCAATGATCCCTGGGCTATACTGGATGCGCGAACGGATACAGCAACAGCTTATTTTTCGACCAATCAGTTGCAGAATGGCAATGTAGCCGCTGCTGCAGGCTTGTATGATCTTAAATTAGAATTGTTCGATGGCAGTGGTAACCAGATTAACCTGACGGACTGGGGAATTGATGTATTGGTTCCGGATCCCAATCAGCCTGCACCATTCGGTAATGTAACCGTTAATACCGTTGCCGCTCCCGCCATTAATCAGATTCTGGATAGTAACGGCAAACTTACCGGCTTCCGAATGATCATCCGGGTTGATAACAATCCGACAACCGCCCATATTTATGAGACGGAGGTGGAAGGCAATTTTGCCGGACCATGCGGATTCCTGGTCTATGCTGATAAAGGGACTTCCCAGGCTGATGTTTCCTACACGGCCAGTCATCCAAACGGCTATGCCTATTATGGATTTAGTATTGTTAAAGGCAGTTCAGGGGGAGTGTATGGAGATGCAGGACCAGTGCCAGCTGTGAATCCGGTTCACGATATTCTTTCTGTAGAATCCTTATTGGATGGCGGAGGGACTGTCTGTACCCGGGCTGCTTTTGCAGAAAACCTGAATGTATACGGAACCGCAACAGATGGTTGGGGAAGAGTGGGCTATGATAGCGGGGATACCAAAGCTTTTGCTCTGACGGATCATTGAACCGGAGTCCGGTCGCCGGATCCAATGGTCGAATTACAGCGTAAAACAAAAGATAATGGAATTCATGCTGGTGAGCCTGGCAATTTGGCGAATTACACATCTGTTGAGTAAGGAGGATGGCCCGTTTGAAATCATATACCATTTACGGAAACTGGCAGGAGCAGGTCTCTTCGGAGACCTGCTCGACTGCTTCTATTGTTTGAGTATCTGGGTTGCCCTTCCATTTGCCATTGGTATGGGGGCAACGGTTAAGGAAATGCTGTTGCTCTGGATGGCCGGCTCGGGTCTTGCCTGTTTGTTGGAAAAATTAACTGAAAAATTTAATCATTAAAATTCATCTTATGTGTTGTGGAAATAAAAGGAATGCATTTCGTTCCACTCAATTGGAAAGCCCAGGCCTATCGGCAACCCACTCTTCTCCTGGTGCTATCTCGCAATTGCCATTTGAATACCGGGGGGCCAGTGGCCTGACCATTACCGGCGGAGTAACAGGAAAAAAATATCAGTTTGCCCGAATGGGGGAAGTTCAATTGATCGACTCCCGCGACCGGTTGAGTATGTCCCGGTTGCCGGTTTTGAAACAACTCCTGGCAGGAAAACGATAGGAGGAAAGGGAATAGACGGATTTTCCGAAAATTGGCCTTATCGAAAATTTACGATTTAGTAAGGGATTGATATTTAATTAATTGGAATATGTTAAAAAAAGCACCTTTTTTAAATCCATTTCTTACCGTTTGTCGTATATAAACTACACGCGTGTAGTAAAAAGTAGGATAAAATTTTTAAAATAGGTAAAAACTAAATAGATAATAAGTTTATTAGGTAAAAAATTAAATAAAGAGGTTATAGTCTTCATAGGCAGTTAGGTTTGGTAATTCAGGGACTTTGGTCCCTGTTTTTTTTTGCTCCTACCCAGAAAAGATCGGACTTCTACTATCTCAAGGTCGTGGTTTGGGTAATAGCGTATGGGAATTTTGTCCTGCAGTCCAGAAATTGGGAATTGTTTCCGGAAATGGGACTTTATGGTCTTCCTGGAATAAGCGTAATTTGTTGATTGTCATTTAGATATAATAATGGTACAGGGATTGGATCTATCCTTCCAAATCCGTTATTATGAAAAGGTTAACAATTACCCTTACACAAATTTTCCTTTTTCTGGTTGTTTTTATTGTTCCCTCTGCTTTTGTCGAAGCAAAAACCGAACTGAACAATACCAGTTCTTTAAATGAATCAGCTTCAGGCGCATACCACTCGGTCGATGCTATTAAAAAAATCATTAACTATTCTATTTCTGCTGCATCGGTATGTGCCAGAACTGCGGAAATAGAAAAAGAAAGCAAGGCTGCAGCTAAGAAAGCGGAGATGAGGCTGATTATTGCTACTGCTTCGGGTATATATAATGAAATGGGATTGGAAGATGCAGGGCTAAGCAAAAAAGCTTTTCAATATGCCTGGACGGGATATTATAAATTGCAGAAAAAAGGTCTTTTACATAAAACCGGTATATTGTCTATATGTGATTTTAGTCAATCCTCCAGTCAGGAAAGGATGTATGTCATAGATGTTCGTAACCGGAAACTTTTATATCGCACTTTTGTAGCGCATGGCATTAATTCCGGTGAAGAATTCGCCAATTCTTTTTCAAATCAATTTGAATCCTGTAAAAGCAGCCTGGGCTTCTATATCACTTCCAGGACCTATTACGGAAGCAATGGGCTTTCCTTAAAAATTGAAGGAGTGGATAAGGGATTTAATGATCACGCCAGCCGGAGAAATATTGTGATACATGGTGCCCCTTATGTAAGCCTGCGGATCTTACATAAATACGGAGTAATGGGAACAACCTTTGGCTGCCCGGCTATTCCTACGGAAATGAGTTCCCAGATCATTCCGGTAGTAAAAAATGGAAGTTGTTTTTTCATTTATTATCCTTCAAAAAAGTATCTGAATCAGTCAGGGGTGCTTAATGGTTAATCACTAACGGAGTTCTAAATGTTAAACTATAAAATGAGGCCTTCCTGGTCTTATTTTTTTTTATTTTTTCTTGATGATTTTGCGAGCTTATTGAAGTCCAGGGCAAGGTTTACCCAATACTCCAGCTTCTTTTTAGAAGTAAGATTTTCCTCGCCAACAAATACAAATCCTCTCATCACTTTATTATTATGGACCATTGGGCTGCAACCGTCCTTTTCCAATACTTCATCAGAAAGTTTGGGGTCCAGTCTCACCATGATACTATCTTTTCTAATCCCGATGCACATTTTATCATTGACCATAAAGCAGAGGCCGCTAAAGATTTGTTTTTCCTCAATTTTCATTTCTGATAGGACAATTATCTCCCGAACCCGGTCGGCCATTTTTTCATTGAATGCCATGTACGTTCATTTGGTGATAACAAGGTAGGAACTTCCCGGCAGCTTCCAAATCAGGAATCCGCCGGATTAAGACAGGCGATAATAACAAATAGGATAGCCAGAATCGATGAAACAGTTCGGATATTATTGAGGGCATTCCAGGAATCTTCGAAACCAGCCCGTGCAGCCCTGATATCCTGTACAGTTGAAGAGGTCAGTTGAAACGTGTCCAGCCCTTCATTGAGGGGTATATTCCCAAAAATGGTAACCCCCATTACCCCTGCCAGATAAATCACGGTAGCAGCCAGTAAAAACCAGAAACGGGGTGAGTGTGAATGATTATATTGTAAATAAGTACATAGCGGCAGAAAAAAGGCCGTTCCAAAAAAGCAGAAAAAAAACATAGGATTCTGAATGGCTCTGTTTATGGACTGCATGGCTGAAATATAAGTGGCGTCCGTTAAACGGGACAATCCCGGGATTACAGAACAGTACCAGGCGAAGAACAATCCTGCCATCAACGCAGTGGTTGTAGCTGTTATAAGTAAAAACAAACCTTTGAAAGTAAATAGCATGGTCCGGGATTTTATTTTTTTATTAGAGATTATAGTATTGATTTAGTTATTCCTGAGCGTCTTGATATAGACCATTACTTCGATACATTCATCCGTGGTCAGCTTCTTTTTGAAGGAAGGCATAAATCCTTTCCCGGTCCTTATTTTTTGAATGATTGCCGAATCTCCCAATACGCTTTTTTTCAGATTATGGGCTCCCAGCCAGCCCTTATTTCCTTCCTGGCCATGGCAACGGGCGCAATTGCGGCTATAAAGTATCTTGCCATTTCCCGTTTGCCGGTAATTACTTTCTTTGAACCCCAATGATGTATAAATAGTTAGGGTGAAAATCAATAAACCTATAATTCCCTGAAGGTTGGCGATTGTTTTTTTATTCCTGTCTTGTCTCATCGTCTTTTTAGAACAAAACTAGGATCCCCCCATTTTATAAAATAGAACAAAACCGACAGGGAACTTTTCTGGATCTGTGTAATTATTTTAGTAAAAGCGGGAAGTTCTCCGCTAATTCGAAATATTGTTTTTGAAATTGGTAGGGAGAAAAACCAGAAAATTCTTTAAAGGCTCTTATGAAATGGGACTGATCGGCATAGCCGTTGTCATAAGCAATATCCGAGAGTTTGGAGTACCTGTTGCTTTTCAATTGCCGCAGAGAAGCCTGGAAACGGCAGACTTTGGAAAATAATTTAGGAGAAATACCGATATACTGGTTAAATCTGCGTTCAAAACTTCTTTCCGAAAGCTGAAGATCCTTTTGCAGGTCTCTTAAGGCCAGTAATCCTCCGGATTCTATTATTTGATGGTAGGCATAATGGGTAATTTCATCCCGCTTCACATCCGTTTGTTTGATTTTTGAATAGAGAAAAGCAGAAAGGATATCGATTTGATCGATGGGGAGAGGAGTTTCGGTTAGCTGCTCGGATAAAAAGGTAGATAATAGATTCAGGTCAAGACATTCGTCAGTAAGTTCGCTGGCATCGAATCCAAAAACAGACTTCAGTACATTGGGAAAAAAGCTGACGCCTACCGTTTTAAATTTCCCGATTAAATAGATCCGGGTACGTTTGATCGTTTGTCCGTATAAAAAAAGCTGTGGTAATTGTTTGTTTTCCTCATCGTAAAATATTCCATTTTTTCTCTCCTGGAAGAAAATGCCAGGACAGCCATCTGCGAGTGGGCCGAATGCCTGAGGCAATGGATTATTATCCTGGCTTTCTAAAGTCCAGAAATATTGAACAAAGCTCTTAAGATAGGTTGGTGGAAGGAACTGTTCGTATTTCATAAAATAGAAAACCCAAATTTAAAGATAATCCCTCAATCCAATTTGGCTTCCTTTACAAACTCAGGTCTACTTTTTTTCCTGTTTTAGCAGCCAGGTAGATACCATCGATGATTTTCAGGTCTTTAAGGGCTTCCTCCCCATTAATGGGTACGATCGGTTGTTTGCCTTCTAATAAAATACCCGCCATTTCATCCATCTGTACGGTTTGATGGGTTTTATGGGGTTGCGTTAGTTCTCCCTTATGTGTACGGCCCATAATTGGGCCATAGCCGGTTGATGGCCATAATTCAGCATAACCGGACGCTCCGGTGAGGAAAAAACGATCCAGATAATTCATGTTATAGGTTGACAAACAGGAAGCCACGGCGCCTCCCGGAAAACCGAGTTGAAATTGTATGGTCTCATCAACGCCATCCTTAAATTTTTCCCGATCTGTTTTTGTTTCCTGGGCGGTCACCCAAACCGGATCCTTTCCAACCATATACCTGGATCCGTTGATGGCGTAAATGCCAATATCCATCAGCGACCCTCCACCGGCCAATTGTTTGTTTAACCGCCATTGGGTGGGATCGCCAATGGTGAATCCGCATAATCCCTGAAAAAAACCGATCTCACCGAATTCTCCATTATTACGCATCCTGATAATTTCCAAGGTCTTGGGTTCAAAATGCATCCGGTAACCGACCAACAGGCTGACTTTTGCCTGTTTACAGGCATCGATCATTTCCTGTCCTTCCTTTGCATTTAAGGCCATGGGCTTTTCGCAGATTACCTGTTTGCCAGCACGGGCAACCCGTATCACCTGGTCATGATGGAGACTATTGGGCGTTATGATATAAACGGCATCAATATCTGGATTGTCTTTAATTTTGTCGAAATTTTCGTAATTATAACAGTTCTTTTCGGGTATGCCATATTTGTGCTGCCAATCTTTTATTTTAGATGGGGTGCCGCTGATAACCCCCACCAGTTTAGCTTTCTTGCATGAATTCATGGCCTCAGCCACCCGTGTTCCATAACTGCCCAGGCCCATTATAGCCACCCGGAGAAGAGGGCCTTCATAAGGCTGTTCATTGGGATAAATAAGACTGGCTTGGCTTTGACTGGGTAGAAAAGACAAGGCAATAGCCGACGAGGTGAGTTTTTGCAAAAAATCGCGACGGGAATTCATAACTGGGATTTTTTTGTTAATATACAAAAGCTTTCCCAGATGGCCTTATCACTTTTTCACTTGAAATCTCGCCACAGGGATTTTATATCGTTACCTTCCTTATTTTTCATCGATGAAATGTAAAATTGCGGGATTGTTGTTTTTGCTAACCTTTCTTTTTATTATAGCCTTTGCCCAAGCCGACAAATGGACCGGCACCTGGCAGATGTCCTTCAAGCCCTGGAAAGGAGGGCAGCCTATATTACTTGATATTCAGATTGGTTTACCCGATCAAGGGATGTTGTATCCGGCGAAAATTAACTTAAAATACGGGCAGTTTAAGGGGATCTATGAAATGCTGCTGGTTTATAAGAATGAGCGGCAATTGGGAATCAGTCGTGGCAAATATCCAATTCTGGAAATACCCTTTAAATTAGGAATATGGCTTTGGTATCTCAATGGAACCCTTGATCTGAATGATTCAAAAATAACGGTAAACAGAAAGTGGATCAACAAATTTGATATCTGGATGCGGGGATTTTATGATGACGGAGATTTATGGGAGAGCTCCAAAGCCGACCTTAGGGATTTTTTATACAGAGATACGATAACCCTGAGGAAAACCGGTAACAATCCGCTTTCTGATTCCAGTGTAAACCGTATTCTGCATTCGGAAACCAGCAATATTTACCTGGGCAAATATAATCAGGTAACATCCTGGGATAGCCTGGCGATCCTGAAGGTGGAAGATCAGGAAATGTATGATAAAGACACCGTTACCCTGCTGCATAATGGCAAGCCGATATTCAACCGGGAAGAAGTAAATGATCATAACCGTATTGCAGAGGTCCGGCTTGATACAGGGAGGAATCTTTTCATTTTTTTTGCTGATAATTATGGAAAAATTCCTCCCAATACCGGATTTCTGTATATGAAAACCGGCGGCAAGGAATATGGGTTCGATTTCAGCACCCGATCAAATGTTTATGCCACTTTCCTGGTAGCTGATATTTATCGCCAACCATCCGGAAATGCCGAAAAAAGCAAAAAAATGGACAGCCTGGCTGCCGGAAGAACATCTGATCCTGTTGCCACCATCCCGGTCGATACGGCTGATATCCTGTTGGAATTATGGGACGATGCCGTAGAAGATGGAGACAGTATATCCTTACGTCTTAATGGAGAGTGGATTACTACTGGTTTTCCGGTTAAGAACGCATTACAAAAGATACCGATCAGACTGCATAAGGGAGAAAATTCTCTGATTTTCATGGCCGACAACCTTGGATCGATCCCGCCTAACACGGCTGTACTCAGGATCCGGTATGGCCTGAAAACCAAGATCATTGGACTGAATACGGATATGCGGAAAAATAATGAATTGAGGCTGATATTGGAGTAGGGTACGTACAATAAATCACTTAGAGATAAGTGGGGTATAGCTAAAACCGCTTTCGACATACCAGTTTATTTCTTTTATGGTTAACAGCTTTTTTACCTTCTCTGGGGACAAAATACCATCCCTGATGAATCTACGCTGCCTCCTTACCCAGTCTACTAATTTTTTGTCACAATTATTTTCGGAAACACAACCATTTAATTCTATTTCGCGCTTAAGTTGGGAAAAACGTTCGTTCCAGTCTGGTTTAACTGTGCTTAAAAGTTTTTTTTGAAAATCATCAAATATATCTCTAAAATCTTCAGAAATGTCAATGAATTTTGAATGAGGATGTATTTGATTTAGGTAACTCCTTTCTCTTATACAAAAGGCATAAAGCAACGGCTCTTCTTCTTTTTTTGGCGGTCTATTTTTTACCTTATAAAAGGCTAGAAATTTTTTTACATTTTCAAGCCACAAAAAATCTACCAGGGTTCCGTCAATTGGTACATTAGCATTTCTTAAGTCTCTCAATTCAGCAACTGACAGGCTATTTTTTTGGTAAGAAATTTTGATCAATTGAATATCTGGCCTGATGGCTTGGTCAGTTGGCGAACCATTCCCACCTTTAAAATAGTTTATAAGCTTTTTAATTCGTATTTCCACCCGTTTATCTCCTTCAAGAGATATTAGTGTATTCAAAATGTCAACTTGCCCCAAAAGCAATGTGCCTGCATTAAAAGCCTGACGTTGACGAACCATCCAGGTGTAAATTCTTGTATTTTCAGCAAAATTAGGTAATGAGCCGTGTACCTTCACCCAATCCTTCAATTCTGTAAATACCGTCATCCAGCGTATTGGTAATTCCTGCTCAAGATCCATACCAATGGCACGTAATTGTGCGGCTCTATTCTTCCCCATCCGCCCTCTTAAATAGGATTCCCGCTGCAACCGTATCCATTCATACAACTCTCTATTGATGTATGGGACATATAAATGACCATTCTCTTCGAAAAATGATTTTGCCTTTTTATAAATCTTTTTATAGGCGTCGACTTCCTCCTTGAAGAAAGAAAAAATCTGTCTTATATCCTGAGTTTCATCAATAAATTGTATTGCCGTTTTCTTTTCTTCGCATTCGATGGGCTGTCTACCTGGTTGTAATAAATTAGATTCGCGCTCAATATCGGATTTAAAGAAATTAAAATGTAAATTCATGAAGTTGTTAACGAGATCAATAATTAGTGGAGGGTTTGTTGGAGCAATTGAAAAAGCTCTGCCAATTTGTTGGTAAAAAACAATTGGAGATACGGTATCTCTCATCAGTATAACTGTATTGCAGCTTTTTGAATGGAGCCCCTCGTTGATTTTATCGATTGCATACAAAACTATTACATTCTCGTCTTCTGTCCGGAATAACCCTAAAGCAGTTTCGTTTTCAGTTGATCTTTTTTTTGAGTAAATGGACATACTTTTAAAAGAACCATATATTCGTTCAAAGATAGGGTCAAGCACTTTCCTTCCATATTCTAAATGGCCCCAATCTTTACAGAAAACGATTATCCTTCTCCGGTCGGTACTTAAATGTTTTCGGATTATTACGTCGAGTCCTGACGAATTTTCCCAGTCTATGACCTTATTTTTCAGCTCCCTGAGAGCTGTTTCCTTGTTCTTTAATGTTGATTGACTTATCTTTCTATGCATCTTCTCGTATTCGCTCTGCACTGAATACAGAGCGCTTACGTAAGTTGGAAAAGGAAGAATTCCATTGATTATAGCGGAATTGAGTGACATTTGGGTGGCAATCCTGTCGTTAAAAATTTCCGAGGCCATATTTCTATTATCGTCCAGATATCTTATATGTGTCGCGGATGTTCCTAATATCTTTGCTCCTTGATTTAGAGCGAGCAATCGCTTTACGGCATCTCCCCAAACATCTGCACCTAAACGATGGAACTCATCCAGGTATATGTAATCATAGGAATTTATTCTAAAAAGAGATTTATTTGCCATTAGACCTATATAGGTTCCACATGAAATTTCCACCGCTTCAAGATGTTTCCTGATCTCGCTAAAAATGTGAGTTCCGGGTGCCAATAGCAGATGTCTTTTGGATTTATTCTGCTTTATGAACTCCGCAATAATCATACTTTTTCCAGTTCCTGTTGGTTGAATGATGCATGTCCGGTTTCCTTGTTCAAACATGCATACTGCTTTATCAAATGCTTCTTTATTATGTCGAAATAGACCCATAGCTAAAAATTTGGAAGTCAAATTCGGACTAAAAATTGAATTCAGGATGGTAAATAGTTGTTTTTATGAGCAAATACACATTAAAAAATAAAATACTTTAAAATAATTAGCTCATTTTCAGAATTTTGAATTTGATTTATTAAAGATTCTTTTTTTGATTATGCTGATCTTCAAAGGTGGTGATCTGTTGTTCCTTCGTATTGTTAGCAAATTATTTCAATGGGTCGGGCTTTATTTCTTTTTGTTTCATGAACTTAATGGTGGTATTTTTTACTATCGGTGGGAGCCTCTTCTCTGTCAAACATTCCATAGTCCCTTACCACCTCTGCAATTCGTAAATGATAATCTTTAAAAATATAGGAACGCCCTTTTGCTTGTGCATTTCTGTGAAGCTCAAGGTTTCGCCATTTCCGGATCGCTTTTTCATCTTTCCAGAAAGAAAGAGATAATATTTTTTCAGGGTGATAAATGCTTTGAAAACGTTCTATGGAAATAAAACCGCTGATTTTTTCGAGTTCCGGCTTTAAACTGGCAGCTATATCAAGATATTCTGCCTTCCTGCCCTCTGCAGGTATTACCTCAAATATGACGGCGATTGAGTGATGGTTATTCATAACTGTTGTATTACCCATAAAATTGTTTACTTCCTGGTATAATTGTTTCCTGCTTTTTTCAAGATGCATCACATGCGTCCCTTTTTCAATCACAACATATTTTTTTAACCGGGCATTCGTTAGTTTAGCTAAAAGCAAACCGGCATCTTCGTTTGACGGGTAACTGTCCCATTCACCCCTGATAATTAAGGTTGGGCAAGAAATTTTGGAAGGATCGTAATAAGCATTATTATGCAACAGATCTTCAAAATCCCGGGAAGGGCCTGACGGATACTTAACGCGCCCCATTATATCGTCTTTAGATAATGGATCTGACTTCAACCATAACGTTTGCCAATCTTTAAAAATTTCTGGCTCTAATTGGCATACTTGTGCTTCGGGCGTTAAAGACTTCATATCATTCACTCTTTCCAAAGGTGTTATAGCCTCGAATGATGTATTTATCCTGTTTGTAGCTCCTGAATCATTTCTTGTGGTTACGGGAGCAAATAAAATAAGTTTTGCCACTTTTTCAACATGTTGGGTAGCATACAAAGCGGCAACAGAAGCCCCCCATGAATGCCCGATCAGGATTACTTGTTTACTTCCAGTTTTATTTAATATCCAATCGATAGCCTTATCTATTTCCTTACTTGTCTCTAAGGCGATCCCAACAACAATAGTGGACTGAGCATTTATCATTTCAGGGTAACGGTCAGAATTGCCATATCCTAAAAAATCCAAGGCGAATGATTCGAAATTATTTTCAGCCATATAATCCATCCATGACAGTCCACTCATCCGAAATCCAAAAGATAGCGAAGAAGGAAAAGATGACCCATGTATAAACAAAACAGGAAAATTGCCTGTTATCGTTTGAGGTTGCCTATGAAGCATGGCAACATTCAGGCCTTTAATATGACTTTCTATTTTTATGGTATCATAGTCTATCTGGATTATGTTTTTTAAATCCTGTTCAGGTGATTTGAAATTGAAACAGGTGCCTACCAGTATCCCTAAAATATATTTTTTCATCCTTGACTATTTTATGACGGCAAAGATTTGTTATATTTATAACAAACACTTAAGTGCCGGATTAAACATGAATATTGTATGGAACTTCAAATAGCGGAAATAGCGAATGTAATTGGCGAGCCTGTGCGAGCCAAAATCTTATGGGCTTTATTGGATGGAAGAGCCTATACGGCTACCGAACTTGCCATATTTGCAGAGGCCTCTCCTCAAAACACAAGCATGCATTTGAAAAAATTGATACAGGCTGATTTTTTAATGGTAACCAGTCAAGGCAGACACCGTTACTATCGTTATGCAAATGATACTATAGCCTATGCCATAGAGGCACTAGCAAATTTGATACCCGGGAACAAAAAAAAATCCAATTCAGAAGATGCTGCATCCGGAGTAAAATACTGCCGCACTTGTTATGATCATCTTGCTGGTAAAATAGGCGTGTCGATTACAGAAGCACTTCTACAAAAACATATAATTACTGAAACTGCCAATAATTACCTGGTAAGCGATTCCGGCGTTAAATGGTTTTTAGCGATGCATATCGATATTGCCATCTTAAAAGAGAAAAAGAGGTTATTTGCCAAACCTTGCCTGGATTGGAGTGAAAGACGTTATCATATGGCTGGAGCCCTGGGTGCTTCCATGCTGGAAAAAATGCTGGCCTCGGATTGGATACGTAAGGTTAAAAATTCAAGGGCAGTAATTATATCCTCAAAAGGAGAAAAGGAATTATATAAAAGCCTGGGCATCGAGGTTTAATTTATTCCGAGATCTTTTCATATCCGGAGGGAAAAGGATGCTTCCTTACAAAAATTCATTTCAAAAAAGAATCTTTCGAGCCAAAAAAAAGTCCTCAAATTCAATGACTTAAGGCTTTTAATTTTTTGCTCGCCTGTTTTAAGTTAAGTTTGGAGTTGTACTGTCTACGATGGATCTTCTGTTGCACTGCCAATGGGCGTTTAATTTCTGTTAACAATCCGTTTGAACTCCATTGACAAGTTTCAAGAACTGTCTAATATATCTTAGTCATAGCATCTAATTTAACCAAAAACAACTGCTATGACAAGATCTTCACTGAACGATCTGTTCAAAGGGTGGAAATTTCCGTCCCTTATTCTAATTCTACTATTATATGGATCCATCCGGGCATTCCCGCAGGATGTTATCCCAGCCGGGGCGATCAGCGTCTCGGGGGTCGTAAAAGACGGGGGAGATGGCAAGCCCCTGGGTGGGGTATCCATCGAAGTCTCCGGTACAAAAAAGGGAACGATCTCTAATGACGATGGAAAATTTATCATCCGGGCGGGTGCCGGAGATGTGCTGCTATTCAGGATGATCGGGTATGACCAGAAACAATTTAAGGTCGTTGCCCAGACGAGTAGCCTGATCATCACGCTGAAGCAGGAAGCCAAAGGGATGAAAGATGTGGTGATCATTGGTTATCAAACCCTTGCACGACGTAAGGTAAGCGCTGCCGTTACTTCTATCGATCCAAAAACCATTGCCGACGTACCTACACCGACATTGGATGGTTTATTACAAGGGCGTGTGGCAGGTTTGAATGTACAGAATTTTTCAGGAGAGCCGGGTATACGGAGCACCGTCGTACTTCGGGGAAATACGAACGTCAGCAGATCGATTAGTAACGATCCTACCACCAGCCAGGGAAAGGCCAGCCTGGCCCGCGCGGTGAGCGGCCCTCTCTTTGTAATCGACGGAGTGCCTCAAAGCACGGATGATATTGCAGCAATCAATTATGGCAACGGGACCAATACGGATGTATTGGCCGGTATTCCCATTAACGATATAGAGAGCATCGACATCTTAAAAGACGCCTCCGCGGCTGCTATCTACGGATCGAGAGGTGCCAATGGTGTCATCATCATTAAGACCAAAAAAGGGGTCGCTGGTAAGACAAAGGTCAATTTCGGTACTTATCATGGGCTGACTGAACGGCCGACCCTGGATAAGGTGCTTATCGGCGCGGAAGAGACACGTGCAAAAATGGCGCTAATCCAACACTATGGGCCTTATGATGCGCTGAACAATATACCCATGATCCTGACCGATACGCTGAATCCTGCCTTTAATAATGCTAATAAATATGAGGATGGTGTTTTTCAGACCGGGAAAGTGGACAATTACGATGTATCAGTCACGGGAGGCAGTGACGTGATCAATTACCGGTATGGATTAAATTATTATAATGAGAGCGGGATCCTAAAAAAGACGGGCTTTCAACGGTATAGTTTCAATACCAATATGAGCATTAAGATCTCCTCCCGGCTGAATGTCAGCACACAGATCCGGTATTCCCGGCTTAACCGGCCCAGGTCACTCAGCGATCTGACAGGCGGATATGGACCCTTCAATGGGGGGTATTATGCCTCCAGCCCTCTTCCGGCTTCCACTCTGTATCTTTCGCCGAACAGCCAGGCGTTTATTTTCGGAAATGCGACTAATCAGTCGGATGCCAATATCAACAATAGCCTGACGATCAGTCCTACCATCGAATGGAAAATATCCGATAAGCTGGTCTTTAATACCGTAATCTCCTATGAATTGACCAGTAGCAGGAGAGATAGTTATACCCCAGGCAAATACCGGCAAAGCGGGGCAGGGTATGCCATCAGCTTCACGGACAATTCATCGAATTACCTGATGAGCAATACCTTCCAGTATACCACCAAGATCGGATTGGATCATCATTTTAATTTCCTACTGGGACAAAATACGGAATTTCACCAGTACCGGGCAACGGATGCAGAAGCGGATGGAATTCCCAACGATCAGATCAGTGTCGTCAATGTATTGAATAAAAATGCATCGAAGGCCTACTCCGATCTCATTGAAAGTGGCATTCAATCCGGATTCTTCCGGATGAACTACGATTTCAAGGGACGTTATCTGTTATCTGCAGTATTTAATGCGGATGCTTCTTCGAAATTTGGAAGTAATAACCGGGTAGGATACTTTCCCTCGGTGTCGGCCGGCTGGATCATCAGCGACGAGACCTTTATGCAGGGAGCGTCCGATTGGCTGACCATGTTAAAGGTCAGGGGTAGTTATGGCATTACGGGACGGCAACCTGATGACGGTAATAACTATTTGTCCTACAATACCTATAATATTGGCTCAGGTGGTTTTGCAGGGAGCAATAATCCGGCAACGAATCAGAACATTTCCTATACCTATAATGGAATCCCCGCAATCTCGCCCAATTTTACGGCGGGTCTGGCCAATAAGGACCTGACCTGGGAACATTCCAAGGAAGCAAATATCGGGGTGGATCTTACCATCCTGAATGGCCGGTTCAGTTTTGTGGGAGATGTCTATATCCGCAATACCAGTAAGGGTATCTTTTCATTGGTGCTGCCTACGACTACCGGTTATTCAACCATTACTACCAATGCGATCGGTACCCGGAATTCAGGGATTGAGGGACAATTCACCGCCCATTACTTCAAGCCCTCCAGCAAATTCCAATGGGAAACCGATTTTAATTTCGCCTATAATAAGAACCTGATAACGTCCCTGCCCAACGGGGGAAGAGATATTGTCGTCAACCAGGGGGCGACCAGTTACCTGTTGAGACAAGGACATCCTATCAATCAGTACTTTCTTTTCCAGGAGACGGGCATTTATAAGAGGGACGCAGACGTGCCTGTCAATCCTGTAACGGGGAACGTGTTGAATTTCTATGGATATCCTTTCAAGGGCGGAGACCCGATCTGGAAAGATCAGAATGGAGATGGGGTACTGGACCAAAATGATTATACTCCTGCGGGCGATCCCAATCCTAAAGTGACTGGTGGGATCAACAATATATTCAGCTATAAAAATTTCAGCCTTGCCGTATTCTGTACGTATACCATGGGAAGACAGATCTACAATGATTACCTGGTGGGCAGACTCTCCGGACTGGTACCAAATAATGACGGGAATCCCAACCAATTACACGCTATCAGCAATAATGCCTTCCCTGATCTGAGTGGGATCAATTACTGGCGAAACCCGGGAGATAACGCGCAATATCCTTCTTTAAGCTCCTTTCTGGGAACGCATTATAAATATGCAGCGGTCAGTTCGGCCTGGGTGGAGAATGGCGATTATTTGCGGGTGAAGACGGTTACCCTGTCTTATACCTTTAACCCGAAGACCTTGCAGGTGCTCCATGTTAGCCGGCTTAGAATATACGGGATGGCAGATAACCTGCACCTCTTCCAAAAGGCCCTGGTGCCGGATGCGGAGCAGGTAGATCCCTTCGGTATTTACAATGGCAGTGGTTATCCAATTCCCAAAAAATTCACCATAGGACTGGACCTCAGTTTATAATCATTCATTCAAGCTTTAATCGGATCGTAATGAAATCAAATCATATAAGAAGACTAACCGGGGCTGCGCTGATATTGCTCCTTGCTACCGGAAATTCCTGTAAAAAGGTACTGGATCTGCAGCCTCATAATTCCACGTTCACGGAAGCTTATTATCAGACCGGAACGGATGCGAATACGGCTATTGCCGGCGCCTATGCCTTGCTGCGGAACGTATTGCTGAATAACTATTCCTGGCATGTATATGGCGATTTGCCGGCAGGAGAGTTTAATGTAAACGGGGGCCTGGACGCCTTTAACCAGCCCATTGAAAACGGGGATTTTATCGGACTCAATGTAGGGTCCTGGGAATGGAACTGGCAGAACTATTATCAGTTGATGCAACAGATCAACCTGATCATCAACAAGGTTCCAGGCATCCCGATCTCCAACTTTCCCAACCAGGATCTGAAAAAACAGATCATCGGAGAAGCTTATTTTTTACGGGCCTATACCTACTTCTATATGTCAAGGATATGGGGAGACGTGCCTTTAAAACTGGCTCCGGACCTGGATGTCAGTCAATCCGTCAATATTCCCCGCTCACCTGCTGCAACCGTACTGGCACAATGTCTGGCCGATTGCCAGTCGGCGGAAAATAACCTCGTGTTTGGATATGCCGATCCTTCTCAAACAGCCGTCAGGGCCAATAAGGGTAGTGTGTTAGCGTTGAAGGCTCATATTCAGGCATGGCAGGGCGATTATGCATCCTGTGAAAAATCGGCCGATACTGTGATCAGCCAGGGGGGATATGTGCTTGCAGACTCAGCACATTATAACCAGGTATTCATCGGCAGATCCCAGGAAGGGATATTTGAATTAAATGTCAGTTATGGACAAAGCGAAGGGATCGCAACGGCAACCAACGGGGGCGGGTATCTTCCAACGCTGGCCCGGCCATTCATTGCAGGGCAACCTAATCTTAACTGGCCGATCAGCCAGTTCTATGTAAATAATATCTTTAATGATACCGCCGATATCCGATATGGGTTGTTCTTTTACCAGGCTCAATCCGGTCAGGGGCAGACTATAAAATATTCCAATATCACTTATGCCGACGGATCGGGAAATAAGGATCCGCGATTATCCAATAACCTGAATATTTTCCGCCTGGCCGATATCATTTTATTAAGGGCGGAAGCTCTGAACGTGCTGGGCAGGGATGGGGATGCCAATTCCTTGTTGAATACGATCAGGAGCAGGGCACAAATAGCGCCGTACCAGGGTGCTGGGGGAGCGGCATTAGGGACGGTTATCCTCGAAGAACGTTTGAGAGAACTTTTTTTTGAAGGCCAGTCTTATTATGACCTGGTGCGTACAAAACAACTGACTAATTATAACCAGAATTTTAATCCAACACAGTTCATGGACGGATCACCGCTCGGAGGTTGGATATGGCCAGTCGATCCGGCGATGTTCCAAGATGACTTTACCCTTGTACAAACACCATACTGGAGAGGGAAATTGTAGCGGAAAACCGATTTTCGGGAACGGAGAACGAAACCCTGATTGCCCGGAACGGAGAAATGAATAAAGAATAAAATAATTAACATGAAAACATTCATCGCAATAGGAATAACGGTTCTGTTATTCACGTCGATATGGTCCTGCAAGAAAAGTTATACCATCGGGGGCAGTCTCTTTGTGACGCAGGTCAATATGAGCACCTATGATTATTTGAAGACCAATCATCTTTTTGATACCCTGGTCATCATGATCGACAAGATGGGTTTAAAGGATGAGCTGAATCAGAGCGGTACATTTTTTGCCCTCACCAATTTTTCCATCCGCAATTATGTACTGGCCAAACAGGCAGATCTTCAGATCATCGAAAATGATGAGAACCTGGTCTTTACCTTCGATTCGCTTGACCTCCCTTCGCTGAAGGATACCTTACGGACTTATATGTTCCATGACCGGATCACACGGGATAATATCAGCCAGATCGGCGAGTGGCGGCCTTCCAATGAAGGGGAGAGCAGGTGGATCCAATTGTTGTCCACCACGGATTATACCAATCAGAACGTGTTCACGACGGACCCCAAATACATCTATCTGACAAAGATCAATCCCCTGCCAGGCAGTCCTGTTCCGACAGACTCAACGGGGCTGGTGAATGTCCTGCCTGCGCAGTTGTCGCAGACCCTTTGCCAGACGACGGGAATACTCACAACAACGGGCGTACTGCATGTACTGAGCAATGCCCATACATTCAATTATTACAATAACAGCAACTAATCTTTATCTGTCAATACGTTTATTATGCAGAAAATCTATAAATACATCGGTCTTGCCCTTATCACGGGTGTCGTATTGGGGGCCTGTAAAAAAGCCCCGAATGGATATATGAGCCAGCAGATCCGTTATCCGGATAATCCTATGCAGATCCAGCGAGGGGTGATCAAACAAACCCTCCCGGTGGAAGCCGATGGTTCCAGCGCTCCTATTCAATACGAATTGCTCGATATCCGGGATGCCGCCACCCATAAACATGCGGATTCCGTATACAAGAACCAGGAGCGGTATATCTTTACCGGCCTGTTCGATGCATCTGTTGATACTACGGTAGCCCTGCTCAATACCATCCGGCAGAAGATCAGTGCGCCCTGCTTTGATTTTAACGTCCATACAGGAGCTTTTACTTTCTACGGTACTACCGCCAATGTGCCATTGGGAACTTATGAATATGATATAAAGGCTACGAATGAATCCGGGAGCTATGTTTACAAAAACATCGCGACCTTCTCCTTCTTTGACGGGCTACCTTATGAGATCGATGCGGGCGGTTGTGCCTGGTTCCAGGATGGGACTTCCACCAGTGGTGATCTGGGCGCACCCCAGGTGACGATCCAGCAATTGTCTACCAGCGGAGACCGTGTGATCCTGGAGATAATAGATAAAAATAATATGCCTTTCAATCCGCAAAACAATGAGTTCATTCCAAGAGGGAACCGGAGCAGTTTTTTAACATTTGCCAAATTTAATCCCCTGATCGTGTCGGATACGGCCCTTACCTGCGATTTTGAGGTTACCCCGTTCCCTTTTGCCCCAGCTGCACAGGGATTTACGATCTATTACCGCATTCCGAGCAAGTTCGCACTGGTCGATCCGGGATATACGCCAACGCCGGACAGGATCTATAGTGTTAATCCAAGATTCACTTTCCGGGTATACCAGGATGGCACCTACCTGGTTAAAGTTAAGATGAACAATGTTACGAGGTCTCCGATATAGTCCGGATTGGTCCGGGTATGAAAAAAGCTTTCCGGAATATCCGGAAAGCTTTTTTAAATGGAAGCTCTTTGAGTTTAAATGATAAGGGATCGCCTACCGGTAAACCAATTCCAGGGCGGGATTTTTGCTGTAATCGCTCCAAAGCTGATCAACGGTTTCCCCGGTCAGTTTTATCCAGAGTGCAGAAGTATAAGTGCCGGAGCGGGCAGCCTTATCCAGCCGGTCGACAATATGTTTGTTCCTGTATTTTTCGACCCACAGCAGGAATCTTGCCGTCACACGGTAGGCATTGGTATAACTCTGGGAAGGCTTGAAATCAGGCAATTTCCAGTTGCCTTTCAGATTATTGACGCCATATACATAACGGACATAATCTGCAATACCTTCTGTGAGCCAACCCGGACAACCAGGTTCCTGGTCTCTGTAATCCTGTACAATATGCATGACCTCATGGGTCACTACGTCAATATCTTCCGGGTGCGACTTTAGCCAGCCGGGATTATATCTGGCTACACCATTGCCGGTCTCGGCGACACCATTATAAGTCGGGTCGATTATGAAGGTAATCCGGCGAAGCGTATTCTTATTGAATCTTTTTGCTTCCTGTGGGTATACCTCAAAAAAGGCCTCTATCATTCTTTGCCGGGTGAGGGTATCAAAACCTGCTTCATTATTGATAAATACAAGGGTATATTTTCCCCGGGTGACAGAATCCCGGGTTGAAAATGTCCCCTGTGAGCGGGCATTTTGAAGGGCATACGATCTTTCGGGGGGGGACAGGGCGAATCCTGCTATAATCAATGCGATCCATTTCTTTTTCATGAAAACTTTTTAAATACGGAATAATTTGTGGTTAAAACTAAAGATATTTACTCCCGCATCGGTTTGCTGTCAACGGATTTCAAACGGATTGTTAACGAATATTAAAGAGGCAGTGAGACCCGACTAAACCTTATCTTCATGAAGCTGGCAGCGATTTAAAGGATTAATCAAAACAACTGATATTGAAATATTCCATCCCCATTCATAAGGTCATTGCTATCCTAAGTCTCCTGGTTCTTTCTTCTGTACAATTTTTCCTGCTGTACAACACCTATGAATTAAAGAATGACCATTATTATTTTGCAGAAAAGGACATCCTTCATGCTGAGTATGCCGATGCCATCCGCAACGATAAAATTATGCCAGGTGGCCAGCGTATCCTGGATAGTTTTATCGATCCGAATATGAAAGAGATGGAGCGACTGTATGTATCCGATTCTGCTGCATTCGGCCGCTACAAACAAAAAGTCTGCGACAGCGCTTTTGCCAGCCTGAAGAAAGCCAATAATATAGATAGCCTGCTGAAAGACATAATTAAGCGCCACCATCTTAATCCCTATATTAAATATGCACTTATTATCCGATCGGTCGATGTCTCATTCCAGCGGGATAAATATATCTCCCTCTACAATTTGAGTGAAAAGTATGCGCTTATTGATCAGGGTATTCAGACGAAGGATGGAATCCGCCTTGGGGGCAGATTGTCGGACCTTTATCCCCAGAACCTGGTAACAAATCTGACCGTAAGTAGCAGTCTTGATTACAGTAACCGGGTGTCATTCAGCCTGTATGTGGATACCTATAACCGAAAAAGCACCATTTTGAAACTGATGATGCCGACATTCACGTTGTCTCTGCTGTCGATATTGTCCGTGGTGCTTATTTTTTTTATCACCTTCAGGAATTGGCTGAGGCAGAAGAAACTGTCCGAAATGAAATCCGATTTTATCAATAGCATCACCCATGAATTTCATACCCCTTTATCGGCGATCATTGTGGCCAACCGGACCATGCAAAATGAGAAGATCATCTCCAGCAGAGAGAGCCTGATACCCCTGACCGAAGTGGTACAACGACAGGCGGAGCGTTTAAAAACGTTGATCGGACAGGTCCTTCAGATCACTACCCTGAACAGGATATCCCTGCAGAAAAATGAATATAGCGTAAATAATCTGGTGGAAGAATTATTACTGGACTACCGGCTTAATATCATGGAAGAGAACGTCAATCTTGTCCTGCATAAGAACGCATCAAGGGATATGGTCAGCCTTGATCAATTCTGGTTTACGACGATCATGCTGAATATTTTTGACAATGCGGTAAAATACAATGAAAAGGAATTTAAGGAGATCGTCGTGACTACCTCCAATGACAAGAAGGGGATTTATATTTCGATCCGGGACAATGGAAATGGGATGACGGTTGAGGTGAAGAAACATATTTTCGATAAATTCTATAGAAAGATGGATAATTCCAATAGCCAGGTTAAAGGATTGGGCCTGGGATTGTTCTATGTCAAACAGGCGATAGATGCACATAACTGGAAGATCGATATTGAAAGTATTGAAGGTGAGGGAAGTGTTTTTACAATCAGCATACCAATATAATAGACTTTACTCCTATAAAATCAGATAATAATGGCCCCGAAAATATTATTAATTGAAGATGAGATTGACCTGGGGAATGTTGTCAAACAATACCTGGAGATAGTCGGGTTTGAGGTCGACTGGGCGCAGAACGGGCGCATTGCGTTGGAGTGCCTGGAGAAAAACCCGCAAAAATATCAGATTGCACTCATCGATGTGTCAATGCCTGAAATGGATGGATTTGAACTGGCCGGCCGGATTGTAAAGACCGGAATGAACCTGCCCTTTCTTTTCCTGACTGCACGCAATGAAAAATCCGATCGGATGCATGGATTGAAGATCGGAGCGGATGATTATATCTCCAAACCTTTCGATGTCGATGAACTGGTGTTGAGAATAAGGAACATTATCAAGCGGAGTACAAACGTTGACAATATTAACAGATCCCTGATCGTCCGGGGGGATGTACAATTTAATAAGGATTCGCTGAAACTATTTATCCGGGGGCAAAAGGAGATAACACTCACTCCGCGCGAAGCCGAATTGCTCGGATACCTGTTCAATCACGAGAACCGTATCTTAAAAAGGGAGGAGATCCTGACTCAATTATGGGGGGAGAACGATTATTTCCTTGGCAGAAGCCTGGACGTATTTATATCCAGGCTGAGAAAACATTTAAACCTGTCCAGCTGCATCAGCATTAACAATGTCTATGGAGTGGGGTTTATTTTTAACGTGGAGGTGCCGTGAATTTGTTGTTTTTAAGTTCTTTGTCATTTAGCAGTTTCCCTTAATCATAAAACTCAATAAAACATATGGATCGGTTAATGGAAGAAGAACAAATACGTGAATCCCTGAATGCGCACTGGCAGGCTTCGGCAATCGGCGACGCAAACGCAGAACATGATATTTACGATGGCGAGGTAGTTTGTGATTACCCCCAGTCAGGCGAGCGAATCCTCGGAAGAAACAATTTGCAGGCCTTGCGGAGTCATCATCCAGGTAAGCCATCAGGCTTTAATGTCAAGCGAATTCTCGGAAAAGGCGATCTCTGGATCACAGAATACACAATCACCTACCAGGGGAGGCCAGCATTCACAGTGAGCATTATGGAGTTCCGCAAGGGAAAGGTTGTGCACGAGACGCAGTATTTCGCAGATCCCTTCGAGGCGCCTGCCTGGCGAAGTCATTGGGTTCAGCAGATCGCATGACTCCTCATAGAACCAAGATTGTTACTGCAAAATTTAATAACTGAAGGCCGTAGGATTCGCTGCGGGCTCTTTGTTCGTCGGGCGCATGATATTGGCCGTTTTAAGCGTCTGGGTGGTTTGGTTGGGGGGCCGGCAGAGGTGGCTGGTGGACTTGATCAACAGATTTCGCTGAGTGGTGAGGTCTGTGGTCACCTGGTCCCAAAAGCAAGCCCCATGGTTTCAGGCCGTCTATTCTGTCGAAAATTATCTTTAGAACGGCGATCACAGGTATGGATAGGAACATGCCGGCAATACCCCAGATCATCCCGCCGATAAAGACCCCGGCAATCATCGTCATCGGATTGATGCGCACTTTTGAACCGACGATCCAGGGAAACAGCAGATTGGCGTCGACAAGGTGGGTACAAACGAGAACGATGATGACGAGAAAGACCTTGCTGAGGGAGGCAGTTGCGAATGTAATAAGTACACTTACCACAAGGGTGATAAATATGCCGATATAGGGTATCAGGTTGAGCAGTCCACTCAATAGCCCAAGCAATATCGCGTAGTGTATGCCGAGTATACTGAATGCAATGCACAAGACAGTGGAAATGGTACCCATTTCTATCAGCAGTCCGATGATGTATTGCCGAATGATGGTTTGGATCTTCTCCGCGATCTCATGGACTAAAGCCATATTCTCTTCCGGAAATATGCTTAAAAAGAATAGCTTGATCAGGCTTCTGTATTGCAAAAAGAAGATTGTGTATATACAGGTAAACAATACAAAGAAGAGCATCGCCGACAAGGATATTAAGGTCGATCCGATCATGCTGCTTCCGGATGTTAAAAATCGGGAGGAGGCATTATTAAAGTAAATCAATTGCTGATCCAGCTTAATGTTTGCAGTGGCCGAAATCCAGGTTTGTGCCTGTGTTAAGGAGGTGTCCAACTGCAATTGAAATTTTGGCCATTCTCTGGCCAATACCCGTCCCTGGCCCCCCAAAACATAAAAGAGCATGGAAATGATTAAAATAAATAGTAAGACGGCTGTAATAGACGCCATAGGTCTTGGCAACCTGCATTTCCGTTGGATAAAGGCGGCAAGAGGCTGCAGCAATATGGCAAAAAGGCTGGCAAACAGCAAGGGGGAAAGAATGGCTTTGCCCAATATGGCTAAATAACCCAGAGAAATCAAGCTTAGTAGCGCACAGGTTAATTTTACATACAGGGGCAGTGATTTGATAAGTGGCTTCATGATTGTATGATTTCGTTGAACTCAACTTACGGCTTTCGCTAATAGAAAAGCGGCGGCGGCTGAGGCTCCGGTTTTTAATTACCAGGTTCGGTATCCCTCATAATAAACTACCTTATCCTTCTCTTTACGTTTTTCCCATTGTAAAATTACGAGCTCGGGTTGGGTAAGAAATTTATCGACATAGCCAATACATAAATAGGCTACCAGCTGGTTCCCGGCCGGGGCATTTAGAATAGTTTTCACCTTTTCCGGATTCAGGATGCTTACCCAACCCATTCCGATGTTCAATGCTCTTGCCATCAGCCACATATTTTGAATAGCGCAAACTACGCTGAAGACGCCCGCCTCCTGCATGCTGGTCTGCCCAAGGACAGGCCCGGCACTGGGCTTATAAAATACTGCCAGGTTTAGCGGCGCTTCAGTTATTCCTTCCAGCTTCAATCGGGCATACTGCTCCTCCTTACCCTCCTGAAAGAGGATCATGGCCTTACTGTTTTCCTCGGCGAAACAACCTTTTACCCTGGCTTTCACGGTTTCATTTCGGATTACGACGAACTCCCAGGGTTGGGAGAAACCTACGGAAGGTGCATGCAATGCGGCTGTTAATAATTTGTCAAGCACTTCATCGGGTATGGTTTTAGGCAGGAACCGATTCCCGCGGACGTCCCGCCTGTTAAGCATGATATCTTCCAATATCAATGCTTCGTTTTCGTTAAATAATTTTCCATTAATCATACCCAGTACTCCTATACTTTAATGGCGCTAAGTTAGGGTAGTAAAACAGAATGACTAATCAATTATTCCAGGTATCGTCTGCATGCAGGAATTTCAGGGCCTCATTCATATGTCTTTTGATCATTGCCGGGGAGATGCCGAGTCGTTCAGAAACTTCTTTATGGCTTAATCCACAGTTCGCGATTTCCCGGTGATCTGTGACTGAATCATACCAATCCCCCGATCCTGTTTACTTAGCCGGACCATTCCCAGGTCTGGCTTCAACAGTTTAGCTACCCTGTATATTGTTTCTTCTATCTTCTTTGTTTCCAGGTCTTTGTGAATCAAGGGTAGCTCTCCGTATCGCTGATTTATAAAATGAAAGTAATAATAAAATTGCGTTTTATTTCCTATTTGCTTTGTTAAAAAATGCAAATTCATGCAAAATGCTTTTATATTTGATTTAATATATTAATGGCAACCCAAGTGGTCTTTGTCACGGGATTGATTCTTTTTTAAGGTCAGCCCTCGGGTTGCCTTTATATTGAAAGAGCATGAGAATATCGATATAAGCCGCTACGGGCATCTGCCGGGCAATCAAAAAACAAGATTTTACCATGACCAATTTAAACAGACGACTTGTCTCGCTGGATGCGCTAAGGGGCTTTACAATTGCTGCTATGATCGTTGTAAATTATCCGGGAAGCGAAAAGGATGTTTTTTTTACCTTACGGCATACGGCGTGGAACGGATTGTCTTTTACCGACCAGGTAGCGCCCTTTTTTCTTTTTTTTGTAGGCGCATCAATTGCCTTCGCCTATTCAAGAAGGCTCGCTGAAGGTGCACCGCGACATTCGCTTTATAAGAAAATACTCTTCCGTTCCCTGAAGATATATGCTGTAGGCATGTTCTTGAACCTGATGCCGCATTTTGACTTTCATAACATCCGCTGGACGGGCACACTTCAAAGGATCGCCCTTGTTTTTTTCTTTTCTGCCATCCTTTATCTTAATACCAACTGGAAGCAGCAGGCATGGATTGCAGGAATATTGCTGGTGTCGTATTGGCTGGCCCTTACCTGTATTCCGACGCCGGGTTTCGGGGCGGTAATGTTAGAGCCGGGAAAAAATATTGTAGCCTGGATTGATAGTAAATACCTGCCGGGGAAAATGTGGCGGGGCACCTGGGATCCCGAGAGCATACTGACAACGGTAACATCTATAGTCTCCTGTATAACGGGCATGCTCGCCGGGCGCCTTATGCTCAGTGACAAAAGCCCCCATGAGAAAGCTAATTACCTGATGGCATCAGGCGCTTGCCTTTCTATCGTTGGATATTTTTGGGGATTGATTTTCCCCGTTAATGAGAACCTATGGACCAGTTCATTCGTGCTGGTGACATCGGGATTTGCTTCCCTTCTTTTTGGTACTTTTTATTTTATCGTGGATATAAAAGGGAAGACCTGGGGAACGCTGCCTGGAATTATTTTCGGCGCAAATGCAATTACCATTTATTTTCTTGCTGATGTATGGGCATTGTTTTTTTATGAGGCTAAATTTAGCGGGGTAACGCTCAACGAAAAATTTGTAGATGGCTTAAGTCATGCAGGCGCCGATCCCAGGTTGGCAAGCCTTCTATATGCCTTGTTTTTTGCCGCGATTAATTTTATTCCAGCATGGGTTTTATACAGGAAAAAGATATTTATCAAATTATAAGGTAAACCTAAAACTAATTACAACGGAAAACCAACTAACATGAAATTAGTATGCCTGTTTCTATTGGTATGCAGTGGCCGCCTTACTGCACAAAGAGCAACATTGCCGGAATCCAGGCACAAATTTATTGTTATTGCGCATCGGGGAGACAATACCGAAGCGCCTGAAAACACCCTTGCCGCAGTTGAAAATGGAATCAAAAATGGGGTAGATTTCGTGGAGATTGATCTTCGCACTACAAAAGACTGCGTCCTGGTGATTATGCATGATGAAACTGTTGACCGGATGACCAATGGCAAGGGAAGGATCAGCGATCTGACTTATGCCGAGGTCCGGTAATTGAAAGTGATGAACAAAACGATGGACTTAACACCCATGAAAGAGATTGGTAAGGTCGAAAGAAAGATTCAGCTAAAATCTCTGGTTGGGACGACAAGATTACCTCCGGGCTCCGCCCTCCGGTGATCTTGTAGCCCTCCTTCTTACTCAAGAAGCCTCGTCCCGACTTCGTCGGTACTGTTTTGCTTTTTTGTCCGCTTAGGAGAACGAGTTCTCCCAGCTGCCAAAAAGCAAAACCCGCAGCTTTCGCTGCGGGCTCCTTGTTCGTCGGGACGACAAGATTCGAACTTGCGACCCCTAGCACCCCATGCTAGTGCGCTACCGGGCTGCGCTACGTCCCGAACTTTAAAATTCCAGGGTGGCAAAGGTAGGAAAAAATCTGTTTTTTAGGAAAAAATCTATCCTTTCTCATTTTGGGACCATATTAACTATTTTTTAGTAGTATTCTTTCAAATATTTGGCGCAATACTTGCGTTGTATGGTACATCTATCAAAACGGGATCTATATAATATAACTCTACCAATCTCTCTTACCGTTACTTTTTTTGATCCAGATCCCTTGCGCAAAACCAACCTGTATTTACATTTTATCAATAAATTCTAACTAAGAATGAAGAAATTCTTGTTATTGGGGCTCTTTGTCCCTATGGTTTCTATTGTCCGGGCTCAATGGAATGTTAACCTGATGGGAGGGTTTTCAAATTATATCGGGGACCTTCAAAGCAAAGGTTATACAACAAAACAATCGCACACGGCCTTCAGTGCCGGCCTTCAGTACGATCTGACCGGACATTTTTCGGTTCTTTCCAATGTAAGCTATGCCAAGGTAGGAGCTTCGGATACGTATGCTGCCAAAGCGGACCTTAGGGCACGTAACCTTAGCTTCGAGACGAAAATCTATGAATGGAACCTGCTGGCTGAGTATAATTTACTCGACTTGAATGAACACCGGTTCACACCATATGTTTTTGCAGGGATTGCTCTTTTTCATTTTAATCCTTATGCATTTGACAGTTTGGGGCAAAAGGTTTTCCTCCGGGGTTTAAGCACGGAAGGCGAGGGGCTTTCGCAATATCCGGGCAGAAAACAATATAAGAACAACCAGATCGCCATTCCATTTGGAGGCGGCATTAAATACCGCGTTTCCCGGAATGTAGTCCTTGCTTATGAGATCGGATTGAGGAAATTGTTCACGGATTATCTGGATGATGTCAGCTCGACCTATGTAGACCAAGCCACATTATTGGCAGCGAAAGGCCCTAAGGCAGTGGAAATGGCTTACCGGAGTGGGGAAATAAAGGGTTCTTCGGCAATTTATCCACATGATGGCACGGTAAGAGGGAATCCCAAAAGAAAGGATTGGTATTATCTTTCCGGGATAAGGGTGACTATTGCCTTGAATTCGAACCGATCGGAAGGAACTCACCATAGAGGCGGAGGTAAGGGTAGCGTCGATTGCCCGAAAAATGTTTATTAATAGTTTCGATTGTAAACATATTTACCTTGCTTAGTGTTTAATTTTACATAACGGACCTGCCGGTCCGTACAAATGTACTATTCAACAACTAATGCATGGCCTATAAAAATCAGCAGGAATTTATCAGTGCTTTGGAAAAAGCCGGAGAATTGGTTCGGATCAAAGTCTTCGTAGATCCTAAGTTGGAGATAGCAGAAATCACTGACCGGATCAGCAAAAGCGGCAATGGAGGAAAAGCCTTGTTGTTTGAAAATACAGGAACTGATTTTCCTGTTCTTATGAATGCCTATGGTAGCGAAAAAAGGATGTGTATGGCCCTTGGCGTGCAGCACCTGGATGATGTTACCCGGGAGATCGAAGGTCTGTTCCGGTTATTATCCGCCCCAAAAGAAAGTATTGCGGACAAATTGAAACTCCTGCCCAAATTAGGCCAGTTTGCCAGTTGGATGCCAAAAGTAAAAAGCGGAAAAGGCGAATGCCAGGAAGTTGTCCTCACCAATCCCGATATTTCCCGTCTTCCTGTTATCACCTGCTGGCCCAAGGATGGAGGCCCTTTTGTCACTTTGCCCATCATTCATACCAAAGATCCTAATAGTGGCATCCGTAATGTCGGCATGTACCGCATGCAGGTCTTCGGGCCGGCATTGACTGGTATGCATTGGCATAAACATAAAGTGAGTGCCAGGCATTTTTCCGAATACAAAAAAACGGGCAAAAGAATGCCTGTGGCCGTTGCACTTGGCGGTGACCCGGTTTACGCATATAGTGCTACGGCGCCTCTGCCGGAGAACGTCGATGAGTATATGCTGGCGGGATTTCTGCGCAAAAAAAAGGTAGAGCTGGTGAAATGCATTACACAGCCGGAGATAGAGGTTCCTTCAGACTCCGATTTTATAATAGAAGGTTATGTCGACCCCACAGAAGAACTGATCTGGGAAGGTCCGTTCGGGGACCATACCGGTTATTATTCCCTTCCCGATTGGTATCCCCGGTTTCATATCACAGCTATCACTCACCGAAAAAATCCGGTCTATCCTGCTACTATCGTTGGAATTCCACCACAGGAAGATGCCTGGTTAGGAAAAGCCACGGAAAGGATTTTTTTAGCGCCTATGAAAATGACCCTGGTGCCTGAAATAGTAGATATGGATATGCCTGTGGAGGGTGTTTTTCATAACCTGGTCATTGCTAAAATTGCCAAAGAATATGCCGGACAGGGCCAGAAAGTGATGAATGCTATGTGGGGGGCTGGTCAGATGATGTTCAATAAAATACTGGTCATTGCGGACAGGGATGTTCAGATACAGAACTATCTTCAGCTTGCCCAATATGTTTTTAGGAATCTCAATCCCGCGACGGATGTCTACTTTTCGCAGGGACCGATGGATGTACTGGACCATAGCTGCAGCAAGTTGGGTTTTGGAGGGAAAATGTGTATCGACGGTACCCATAAAGCAGATGAAGAGATCGACAACCATCAATACCAGCTTTTGGAGACCCGTTATGATCAGCTTATGGAAGACAAACTAAAATCCCGGTTCCCGGAAATCAGTACGGCAAATCTTTCCCTTTTGGAAAAAAATATTCCCTGCCTGATCCTTGGGGTCAGAAAAAACAGACCCGGGCATATCCGTGAACTCCAGGAATCCATATGTGAACTGGAAGAAATGGAAGGCATAAAAATGGTTCTTTATGTCGAACATACGGTTGATGCCAACGATCTGCCCGTTGCGCTATGGAGGTTTTGCAATAACCTGGATCCACGCCGTGATTATCAGCTGACCCAAAAGAAATCTCATATTGATCCCTTTAAAAAATCTGCCTGTTTAGGGCTGGACGGTACCCGGAAAACCAAGGAATTGGATAACTTTCAACGGGACTGGCCAAACATCATCATAGCCGACGATGCAACTATTAAAATCATCGATAAAAAATGGAGCAGTCTGGGATTAGGTGATTTTCTTGTCTCCCCGTCTCTGAAATTTAAGGACCAGGTATATGGAGAAGAAGCGGTAGTCGCTTCATAACTAATTCGATTATGAAAAAAAAATCAGGATTTCTGTTTGCCGGATTTTTAATGGCTTCCCTGTTATTGATGCAGGCTGCCCGTTCCCAATCCCCTCAAACCTTGTTATGGAAGATTTCCGGAAAGGGGCTGGTTAAACCTTCTTACCTGTTCGGTACCATGCATATCCTTTGCGCCGTTGATGCCGCATTGAGTGATAGCCTGAAGTTAGCTATTACCAATTGTGATGAGGTCTTTTTTGAAATTGATCTTAGCGATATGAAAGGAATGCTGAATTCCATACAATACATGCGGATGAAGGACGGTAAGAAACTATCTGATCTGTTGAGCGCCGGAGAGTATGAGAAAGTAAAATCTTATTTTTCCAAAAATGCGGGATTATTGCCTTTTGGTATGTTGGAACGTTTTAAACCCATGCTGATCAGCAGCATGGTCGAAGAAGGAAACCTGGGCTGCAAAACCACGGATGGGATGGAATTAATGATCCTCAAAGAAACCCGTTCTCATAATAAGACCGTGAAGGGATTGGAAACGGTGGAATTCCAGGCGGGTCTTTTTGACAGCATTCCGTATGAGAAACAAGCAAAAGATCTGGTAATTTATATTGACAGTGCGGAAGAAAACAAAAAAATGACGCAGGATCTTGCTGCCGTATATAAGAAACAGGACCTGGACCAGATTGATTCTCTGACCCGTAAGGGGGATCCTTCCATGAATGGTTATATGGATCTGCTGTTATATGACCGAAACAGGAGATGGGTAAAAGCGTTGGATTCTTTATTACCCGTAAAATCCTTATTGATTGCGGTTGGCACTGCTCATTTACCGGGAAAAGATGGTGTCATAGACCTGCTCAGAAAACACGGATATTTGGTAAGCCCCATAAAAAATTAAAACACGTATCAACGCCTTTCGGGTCAATTCGTGTTTTAATTTCTGTTAAACAACAAATATCTTTTAAGGCAACTTATTGTTGCCTTCGAATAAAGGATACTTAGAACGGACGACGGAGATTAAATTCTTTCCAGCCCGCTAAAGAAGAAATCGCCTTCAATCCTGGCATTATCATCACTATCACTACCATGAACCGCATTTTCTCCTACGGAAGAGGCGAACAATTTACGGATGGTTCCTTCGTCGGCCTTTGCCGGATCGGTAGCACCGATGAGTTTACGAAAATCAGCAACGGCATTGTCTTTTTCCAGGATAGCCGCGATGATCGGACCACTGCTCATAAAATCAACCAATTCTCCGTAAAACGGCCTTTCTTTGTGAACGGCATAAAATTCTCCTGCCTTTTCTTTGGACAGCCTGGTCAGCTTCAGGGCAATAAGGCGATATCCGCTTTTAATGATCTTGTCAATAATAGCGCCGGAATGCCCTTTTGAAAAAGCATCCGGTTTGATCATGGTGAAGGTGCGATTGCTCATAATTTCCTTTTCATTTTTGGCACGCAAAGATAGGGTAATTTGACTTGTTTCCTTATCAAATCTGCTCCATTTGGACAGGTGCCTTACCGCTGCCTTTTCAGGTGTTGAAGGAAGGAGCCCTAAAGGGGCAAAATAGGATGGGGCGGGGCTGGTAAAAGAGGGATTTGGGATTTGAATTTATATTGTGCAACTTTGCGGGCACTTTACATGAAACCTATAGAGAATATATATAATTTATTGGACCATCCCAGAAAGGTGGTCATTATTATGCATCAGAAGCCTGATGCCGACGCCATGGGGTCTTCCCTGGGGTTGTTTCATTTTCTGAAGAAACTGGGGCATACCCCTACCGTCATTTCCCCTACGAATTGGGCGGAATGGCTGAAATGGATGCCTGGTTGCCAGGGGGTGATCGATTATGAATACAGCACCGAGAAGGCAAATCCCATTTTAGACCAGGCCGAATGGATCTTTTGTCTGGATTTTAATACCCTCTCCCGAACCAGGAGCATGGCTCCCAAATTGCGGAAACTGGCCTGCGAAAAGATCCTCATAGATCATCATCAACAGCCGGAGCGGGCAATTTTTGCTTATGGGGCGAGTAATACCGATAAAAGCTCGACCTGCGAAATGATTTATGATCTTATTATGGAGTCCGGTCATGCGGATAAGATAGATATAGACATAGCTGCCTGTTTGTATGCGGGTGTAATGACGGATACCGGTTCCTTCCGCTTCCAGGGGGCATCCGGGGATGTTCACCGGATGGTGGCAACCTTAAAGGATACCGGTTTGAACCACACGAAGATCCACGAGAATCTGTTCGATAATTTCCTGGAAAACCGCCTGAGGTTCATCGGTTATGTATTACAGAACCGGATGGATATTTTTTACGAGCACAATGCAGCCCTGATCTCCATACCGTGGAAAGATCTTGTGCGATATGAAATAAAGACGGGAGATACGGAGGGTTTGGTTAACTATCCTTTGTCCATACAGGGTATTAAAATGGCAGCCCTGATCATTGACAGGGACGAAGAGGTGAAATGCTCCTTCCGCAGTAAAGGTGATTTTGATGTAAACACCTTTGCCCGCCAATATTTTGAAGGTGGCGGACATTTTAATGCTGCCGGGGGGCGGAGCAGCGATTCGCTGGAACTGACCGTACAGCGTTTTGTAAACGCAATTAAAGAGAATTCATCACAACTACAATAAACAACAAGAATGAAAAGTATCTCGTCGTATTTGATTGCCAGTCTGGTTCTGGTCACTGCAGTTTCCTGCACCAGTCAGGAATTTAAAAAAACCAAAAGCGGTCTTTTGTATAAGATCTATTCCGATGGAAAAGGACAAACTGCCAAAAAAGGCCAGTTCCTTAAAGTGAACGTGGTTCAAAAGGTGCGGGATTCCGTCCTGTATACTTCAGAAGGCGGCATGCCGGTTTACATCCCGGTTGATAGTGCAAGACCTGTTTACAGCCCTACTGAAATATTTTCTCTTCTCCGTAAGGGGGATAGTGCGGTTGTCGTTTTATTGGCAGATACCCTTCAGAAAAAATCCGGCGGTCAGTTGCCTCCTTTCCTTAAACCGAAAGATAAGATTACTGTAGCCTTCAAGGTTGTGGATGTTTTTGCGTCCGAAGATCTGTTGGCCAGCGACAGGGCTCAGGAAACAGCCAAAGAAAAAGACCGTGAAGTAGCTGCTGTGGAAAGCTACCTGTCCAAAGAAAAAATTACTGCTGAAAAAACAACCAAAGGAACTTATGTTGTTGTTCAGTCCGTAGGAGATGGCACCCAGGTTGATTCCGGCAAACAGGTTTCTGTTCGTTACACCGGTAAACTTCTTCCTTCCGGTAAAGTATTCGAATCCAATATGACAGGCCCCACTACCGAACCCTTCAAATTTGTAGTTGGAAAAGGACAGATCATTCAGGGTTGGGATGATGGATTGAGAAAATTCAAGAAAGGCGGCAAAGGTACTTTGTACATTCCTGCTTTCCTGGCTTACGATCAACGCCCTGGTCCTGGTCAGAAACCTTTCGAGAATCTGATCTTCGAGGTGGAAATCGTTGATGTAACAGATGCTCCGGCTGCTGCTGCCGCACCGGCCATGCCTATGCCTCCCAATGGACTGCCACAAAGAGGCAATCCTCAACACCACTAAAATACCAGGAAGTATACGAGATAACTCCCTCTATACGGGAATAAATAAGCCGGAAATGGGGCTGACTGAAAAAGTCAGCCCCATTTTTGAATTAAAGAATTAAAGGTGATTGATTAAAGTACATTTCGGTAACCAGCCATTAGATCGATAACCTGACGAGCCTCCCGCGGGTCATGCACGCGTAGTATATCTGCCCCGTTCAGGATCCCCAGGGTATGCAGAACGGTTGACCCATTAAGGGCATCTTCTGCGGTAATTCCCAATGTCCGGTATATGACCGATTTGCGCGAGACCCCGATAAGGAGGGGGCGACCGGGCATTTTTAGAACGGAAAGGTGTTTCAGCAAGATGAGGTCATGTAAGGGTTTTTTGGCAAAACCAAGGCCCGGATCCAGGATGAGATCGTGTATGCCTGCCTCACGGCAATCTTCCACCCGCCGTATAAAATAATCCAACACTTCTTTTGCCACATCATCGTAGACGGCTTCTTTAGCCATTGTTGCAGGGGTCCCTTTCATATGCATGCAAACATAGGGTACACCGAGATTCCCGACGGTTGCCAGCATATCTTTATCCAGATATCCGCCCCCGATATCATTTACCATAGAGGCTCCTGCAAATACGGCCTCTCTGGCTACCTTTGCATAATAAGTGTCCACCGAAAGAATGGTTTCCGGAAAATGTTGCTGTATTAAAGAAATTGGTCCTGCCACCCGCTGCAGCTCTTCTTCCACGCCCACCTTCTCTGCGCCCGGACGACTGCTTTGACCGCCTATATCCAGGATATCTGCTCCGTCAAGGATCATTTTTTCGGCCCGGTTCAACAAATCTTTAATATCCATAACCCGGCTGCCCGGATAAAAGGAATCGGGGGTGATATTTAAAATGCCCATTACTAACGGCCTTTCCGCAACCCGTAATTTACCGTTGACCTTTAAAGTGAACATATTGTTTCGTTATCTTTAAGCTTTACTTTAATTTTCTTTTACTTTTACAGCAGGTAAGCAATACGGATACGTAAAATTCAACAATTAAACTGAAAATCACAGAAATTCTCCTGATGAGCAGTACGAACCGACAATATGACGAGGCCGTTCAAACATGTAAGGATATCTTTCTTAAAAAAACCAGGGATTATGGTACCTCCTGGAGGGTTTTACGAACCATTTCCATTGCAGACCAGCTTTATATTAAAGCCCGCCGCATACGAACCCTTCAACAAACAGGAGAACAAAGAGTAGGGGAAGATAAGACGGGGGAGTTCATGGCTATGGTAAATTATGGTATTATCGGGCTGATACAATTGTCACTTTCGGATGATTCTGTGGAGGACCTGCCGGTGAAGGAGGTTGAAAACAGGTATGATGAAAAAGTTAAAGAAGTAAAAGCCATTATGCTGGATAAGAACCATGATTATGGTGAAGCCTGGAGATCCATGAGCCAGGAAAGTTTTGTAGACCTGATCCTTATGAAGATCCTGCGTATTCGTCAGATAGTGGCTAATGATGGAAAAACATTGATCAGCGAAGGCATCGATTCGAATTATACCGATATCATAAATTATTCCCTGTTCGCCCTGGTCCTTATCGCAGAGGGGAAACATATGGAATAGCTTCGTAAAGAATTTATTAAAAATTTTAAATATGCATGACTTGAAGTTTTTCGCTTGAAGCCTGCAATCATACGGATAAAATGAAAATTCTAATAAATACTGCCCGGTTCATAGTCGGGGTCCTGTTTATATTCTCCGGCCTGATCAAGGCTAATGACCCGCTGGGGCTGAGTTATAAAATGCAGGAATTTTTCGAGGTATGGAATTTTCATTGGCTGGACGCTTATACATTGCTGTTTTCACTGCTTATGATCGTATTTGAGATTGTAGCCGGTGTTGCCATACTGCTTGGCTGGAGAATGCGGCTTTTTAGCTGGCTTCTGTTCGTACTGATCGTTTTCTTTACTTTTCTAACGGGCTATGCTTTTTTATCGGGGAAAATCCGGGAATGCGGCTGTTTCGGTGATTGTATTCCACTTACAGCCGGCCAATCGTTCACCAAGGACGTGATATTGCTGGCCCTGATCCTTTTTTTGTTTTTTTATCAGGGAAAGATCCGGCCCTTATTAACCCAGGTAGCAAGTCTTGCCATTCTAATCCTGTCATTTATTATCTCCATTTCCTTCCAATGGTATGTGCTGGTGCATTTACCGGTGGTTGATTGTCTGCCCTACCGGATCAAAACGAATATGCCGGATAAAATGAAGCCTCCGCCGGGAGCAATTCCGGACAGCACGGTCATAACCATGGTATATGAGAAGAATGGACAACAGATCGAGTTTTCGGGTAATAAATTCCCGGCTGACTTCGACGACTCTTATAAATTCGTTAATCGTTATGATAAGTTGATCAGGAAAGGAAACGCCGAGGCTGCTATAAAGGACTTTACTTTGCTCACCGCTTCCGGCACGGACACTACGATGGATATTCTTTTAAGAAAGGGATACAAATTGTTTTTCTTTACAAAAGGCCTTCCTGAAACTGCTCCTTCCTGGAATAAAGGATTTAACCTTATCCTTACGATGGCCAAGGCAAAGAACATCCCTGTTTATTTTATTACAGGGGATTATGAGAATGTGTTGGCCTGGACGGATGCAAATGGGATCAGTCAGGACGTTACTATTTTGAAATGTGATGCCACAGCGATTAAAACTGCTGCCAGGGCCAATCCCACACTTTATCTTCTACATACAGGAGTGATCCTTAATAAATGGAGTTACGCCGGGTTTGAATTTGCACTCCCGGAAATTAATTCATTACCTCAACAGTGATCTGTCATAACCATGATCCGTTATCTCCTTAAAAAGGTTTTCTACGGACTCCTCGTGATGCTGGGAGTGGTAGTGGCCGTGTTTTTCCTTTTCCAGGGTTTTGGCGATCCTTCCAGGTTGGTCATGGGGCAAAGGGCTGATCAGGCTACCCGTGAAAATATCCGGAAGGAATTATATTTGGACCAGCCTCGCTGGAAACAATTTGTTTTTTATCTGAACGACGTTTCCCCTGTCGCGATACATACAAAGGAAGAGATTACCACCAAAGGGCTCAGGGGCTTGTTCGTTGGCGGTGAGTCCAGGGTAGGCTTAAAATGGCCCTATCTCAGACGGTCCTATCAAACAAAAAAAGAAGTGATGGCGGTACTAATGGAGGCACTTCCCGGGACCATACTCCTGGCCATTGCCGCAATGCTTTTAGCCATTACTCTTGGAATATTCCTGGGAGTGATCGCTGCTATTAAAAAAGGGACCTGGATGGATACCACTGCTATTTTTACCAGTGTCCTGGGAATTTCAGCTCCTTCTTTTTTTATGGGCATTGTGATCGCCTATGTTTTTGGCTTTGTTTTTAGCCAGTATACAGGGCTTCATATGACCGGAAGTTTGTTCGATACAGATCCCTTCGATGGCCGGCAGTTACAACTGCGGAACCTGGTCCTGCCTGCTGTTACTTTGGGTATCCGGCCCCTTGCCATTATCGCCCAGTTGACCAGGGGATCTTTGCTGGATACCCTGGACCAGGATTATATACGTACTGCTTATGCAAAAGGACTATCCAAAAGAACCGTTATCTGGAAACATGGGTTAAGGAATGCCTTGAATCCTGTAATCACAGCCATTACAGGATGGTTTGCCGAATTGTTGGCAGGGGCTTTTTTTGTGGAATTCATTTTCGGTTGGAAAGGAATCGGAAAAGCCACCGTTGATGCCCTGGAGAAACTGGATTTCCCGGTTGTTATGGGGTCTGTACTGGTTTCTTCCTTTTTTTTTATCCTTATCGGGTTGCTGGCAGATCTTCTCTATGGGGTGGTCGATCCAAGGGTGAGATTAAAATGAAAATGGTCACTTGATCACCACTTCCTTGATCACTTTTTCTCCCAATGCCTCGTTAACCCTTTTGATGATCGTATCTTTTTGATAAAGTAATTCCTGACGGAGTGGGGCGATGGTGGTATTAATATACAAGGTATGCCCGTGGATCTGGATCTTGTCCGTGTATCGGGCTACCGTCTTTCCCATGATTTTTTCCCAGACTTCTTCAATCTGAAAGGCCTGAATATATCCTTTAAGATGGCTTTGATTCAGGAATTTTTTTAAAGCATCGCCTAATGAATATTCACCCATGCCTGCAATTTAGGTAAAGCTTTGACAGTAGCATATAAAAGTAATCCACTTGCCATCCAGAACAGTAGGGAAAACAAACACCCTTTTTGCGAAAGCTGTGGTGTTTCTGCACTTGCAGCTGCGTTATCTTCCTCCAGGTTGAGATAATGAGGTTTGTTTCTGTCGGCGGCTAAAATTTCCTTTCGGGTATGATATTGGGGATGTACGCAGGATATCAGATCATAACCGGCCTCGCTGATCACCCATTCGAGACGCCCGAAGAACAGGGGCTCACCATTTGGGTTATTCTCCAGTAAAACGGATTTTTTCAATATTTCAGCAGCATAAAGGCGAAGGCCTTCTTTATTGGCTTTTATGATTCCGTTCTCACCGGTTTCATCTACGGTGAATGAAAAATAAGCTTTGGAAGCATTATTCGTTTCTTCCAGAAAAACAATTGAAGATTCCAGGTCGGATGGCATAGCAAAAAGTTTCTAACCGGTTAGAGATTATGTTAATAAAACTATAAAAAAATACCAAAATTTTATAGTTTTAAAAAATATATACGTAAAACTATATATTATAGTTGCGGTTAATCTATAATCTGATGATATGACATGGAATAGAAAGTTTATCCAATTCCCGTTGGATACGACCAGGGTGAGTATCTGTAATAAAGATCTGTCCTTCGTTTTGAATACATACTTTATCGAGCAGGTTAGACATGCGGGATTCATCCAGTTTTTCAAAAACATCATCCAGCAGCAAAAGCGGCGGGAAGCCTTTTGTTTGTTTTAAAGTTTCGTATTCGGCCAGTTTCAGGGCAAACAGCAGACTTTTGCGTTGTCCCTGGGAAGCAATGGACTTAAAAGCCTGACCGGAAAATTGAATCTCTATATCATCCTTATGTATGCCTCCGTTGGAGCGTTGCAATAAAAGGTCCTTGTCCCGGGTCTGACGAAGGAGATCTTTAAAAGAGCCATGAAGTAATTGACTTTCATAGGTCAATTCCACCGGTTCTTCCTGCCCGGCTATTTGAGCATAGCATTGTTTTACCAGGGGGAGGAAGGTTTCCAGGAAAGTCCTTCGTTTTCCAAAGATATAATTACCCGGACCGGTCAATTGTTCATCGTATATGTCCAGGAGACTACTGTCCCCCATCCGGCCGCCTATCCGTTTTTCCGAAAGGGATTTAAGAAAACTATTACGTTGCTGCAGTATTTTGTTATACCCGATCAGGCTTTGCAGGTATCCGGGATCCAGCTGGGAAAGGAGGGCATCCAGGAAACGTCTTCGTTCCTCGCTGCCTCCTGTAAGGATCTGAACATCGTCGGGGGCTATAATTACACAGGGAAACCTGCCAATATGCAGGGAGAATTTCTCATAAGGGTCTCCATTGGAAGAAAACTCCTTTTTGTTATTTTCCCGGAGGATACAGGTTATATGATCCTGAGATCCCTGTTTCTCGAAGTTCCCCTCCACCCGGAACCCCGCTGTACCTTTACATACGTTTTGCTGATCGGATTTGGAGAAATAACTTTTAGTAAAACAGAGATAATAGATGGCATCCAGGAGATTAGTCTTGCCAACACCATTATTACCGCAAATCCCCACAATTCGTTCCCGGAAGGAGAAGCTTGCCTGGTCATAATTCTTGAACTGGACGAGTGATATATCTTTCAATTGTAACAATAAGAACCTCCAATAGGACGCAAGATAACCCTCAAAACCTTAATTTGAACGGATCAAACGGGTAAAAAGCCGTGGGTGGATCACAGCGGCCAAATTTCCAAAGCAATAGAATAATTTCCTTTTTCCCCGTATATTTGCCCCCGCTGGTCCGGTGCCTGCAGGCTCAGGCGCGGCATAAACTTCAAATATTCTAAAAGTGGCAACAAAGTTTTCAAAAGAGACCTACCTGTATTGGTATGAATTGATGCAACTCATTCGCCAATTTGAGCTGTTGGCAGAAGAAAAATACAAAATGGATGGCAAAATCCGCGGTTTTTTCCATGCTTATATCGGACAAGAGGCTATTGCAGCAGGATGTATGACGGCTACCAAACCGGACGACCCTTTTATTACCGCTTATCGCGACCACGGTTTGGCTTTGTCGAAAGGTGTTAGCGCCAATGCCTGTATGGCTGAATTATATGGCAAGGCTACAGGTGCCGCTAAAGGGAAAGGAGGAAGTATGCACTTTTTTGGAGTGGATGTTAAGTTCTTCGGCGGACATGGGATCGTTGGAGCGCAGATCGGAACGGGAACCGGGCTGGCATTTGCAGAAAAATATAAGGGTACTGACAACGCTGTACTGACCTTTTTCGGAGACGGGGCAGCCCGTCAGGGGATGTTACATGAAGTATTCAACCTGGCCATGTTATGGAAACTTCCCGTAGTATTTATTTGCGAGAATAATAACTACGCCATGGGAACTTCAGTGGAAAGAACTTCCAACGTGGTAGATATTTATAAATTAGCGGACGCTTATGAAATGCCCGGGGATTCTATTGATGGAATGAGCCCTGAAGCCGTTCATGAAGGTGTTGCCCGTGCAGTCAAAAGAGCCCGGGCAGGAGATGGCCCTACTTTATTGGAGATCAAAACATACCGGTACAAAGGGCATTCCATTTCCGATCCACAGAAATACCGTACAAAGGAAGAGGTGGAGGAATACAAGCAGAAAGATCCGATCCTGATGGTCCTGCATACCATTTTGACCAGGAAATTCGCAACCCAGGAGGAGATCGATGCGATCAATACAAGGGTAAATAACACGGTTGCCGAGTCGGTGAAATTTGCAGAAGAATCTCCCTGGCCGGATGATTCTGAGTTATTAAAGGATGTTTATATGGATAAGAACTACCCTTTCATTGTGGATTAATTCCTGTTGAGGAACCACCTGAATTTCAAAAAACCATTGCAGGCTATATTTTAATAAAATAACATAAACGACAAAAAAACAATGTCAGAGATCAAGCACCCGGCTCACCTGGACCAAGAGAAAAACCCGATCGATCAGTGGCAGCATAATTGGGATCGGTATGGGAAAAAGGCCGGCATCGGCCTGCTAGTATTCCTGCTGATCTTAGGAGGGTTTTTGGGGTATAAGAATTTAGTAAAAGAGCCCAACGAAAAGAAAGCAAGCGAGGCTATGTTCCGTGCAGAAGAATATTACCGTATGGATTCGGCCAGACTTGCTTTGAATGGAGACAATATCAATGCAGGGTTTTTGAAGATCATTTCAAAGTACGCTGGTACGCAGTCAGCCAACCTGGCGGCTTTTTATGCCGGAAGCTGTTATTTGAAGACCGGAGATTATAATAATGCCGTAAAATATCTGAAAGATTTTTCTACTTCTGTGAAACAGGTCCAGGTGAGAGCCTATGGATTATTAGGAGATGCCTATTCGGAGCTTAACAAAAAGGAAGAAGCCGCTGAACAGTATAAAAAAGCCGGAACCTTTGATGATAAAGATGATCTTTTGTCTCCCGAATATCTTTTCCGGTCCGGTTATTTATATGAAAGTATGGGGAAATCGGCAGAGGCGATATCTCTGTATCAAGTTATCAAGGACAAATACCCCACCACACAAAGAGGGGCTGATATTGACAAATACCTGGCAAGACTGGGTGTTGTAAAGTAGCTGGAGTTGAAATATTAACGTTGTTGGCTTAACATTATGGCAGAAATTGGAAATAGTAATTTATTAAGAACAGACACAGGCATTCTGAAAGGTCAGGATGCCTGTGTCGTTATCGTAAGGACGGAATGGAATGCGGCAATTGTCGATGCCTTGGAAAAAGGCTGCCTGGAAGCTTTAGAACAGGCAGGCGTCTGCAAGGTGAAAGTTATTAATGTCCCGGGAGCTTTTGAGATCCCTTTCGCCATAAAAAATTATTGGGAGGCCCACAAATACAAAGATGACCGCCCAAAGGCATTTATAGCCTTAGGTTGTGTATTGAGAGGGGATACTCCTCATTTCGATTATGTTTGTAAGGCCGTAACGGATGGGATACTTCAGTTAAATCTTAGTTTGCCGCTACCAACTATATTTGGGGTATTGACGGTGGATAATCAACAACAGGCTGAGGAAAGGATTGGTGGAAAACATGGACATAAAGGAGAGGAAGCGGCAATAACAGCCTTAAAAATGATCGCCCTGGTCAATGCATTCAAAGCTCCATAAATGAACGCAGCATTCAATCAGCCGGATCACACTAAATTTCCCATTCAGGCAGACGGGGGAATAACCGTTCAATTGTTCATACCTTGTTTCGTCGACCAGCTTTACCCCCAAACTGCCTTTAATATGGTAAAGGTGCTGGAAAAGGCAGGGGTTAACGTAGTGTATAATGTCAACCAGACCTGTTGCGGGCAGCCCGCCTTCAATGCAGGTTTCAGGGATGAAGCCAGAGATGTTTGTTCAAAATTTATCAGAGATTTTTCCGGTACAGATTATATCGTTGCTCCCAGTGCCTCCTGTGTAGGGTTTGTCAAAAATTACTATCCGGCGCTATTCGATAATTCCTCTGTTCACAATGAAGTAAAGGATCTTCATAAGCGGATCTTCGAGTTTTCCAGCTTTCTGGTCAATGTATTGGGGATGGATGATTTTGGCGCTACCTTGAAGGGAAAGGCAACCTACCATGATTCCTGTGCAGCACTAAGAGAATGCAGGATAAAGGATGAACCAAGGAAATTGCTATCCAAGGTAAAAGGCCTGGAAATGGTTGAGATGAATGATGTGGAGACCTGCTGTGGATTTGGAGGAAGTTTTGCCGTAAAATTCGAATCGATCTCCATTGCTATGGCAGATCAAAAAGTCAATAACGCCCTGCAAACGGGAGCTGACTTTATCATATCCACCGATCTTTCCTGTCTGATGCATTTAGACGGCTATATTCGTCATAAAGGCCACAAAATACGGACAATGCATATCGCTGACGTCCTTGCCAATAGTTAGACAGATAATAAATCAATACAAAATCAATAATCAATACAGGGGCGCCCTTTTTAGTGGGCTTGGCTATTCTGTCGAAAATTCCTTGTAATAGGTACAAAAAAATAAGACCACCCAAGTTACCGAAGTAACTGGATGGTCTTGACCCTTAAAACAACCTGTCGCAAGCGTTAAATAGGGTTAAAACCAGGCCTCATATTAACATACGTAAACTGATAAGTCCTGGATTCAAAAAATGCAACTTTTTATGGAAAGTTGCATTCTGGATACATTAAATTTCTTTTAACAATTGAAATTCAAGCAATTGTGATTATTTGGGCAGAACAACATGGTCGATAACGTGAATTACCCCGTTGCTTTGATAAACATCCTTAATTGTAACAGTGGCCATCCCCCCATTCTCATCTTTTAGCACAATCTTTTTGCCTTTCATCATGACCCATAATTTCCCCCCGGCTACTGTGGTCAGCTCTGCTGTGCCATTACCAGCTTTGATCATGCTGGCCAATTCTTTGGAATCAAGTTTACCGGATACAACGTGGTAGGTTAAAATTCCGGTCAGTTTGGCCTTATTTTCAGGTTTCAGGAGTGTTGATACTGTTCCCATGGGTAACATATCGAAAGCTTTGTTCGTAGGAGCAAAAACCGTGAAAGGGCCAGGGCTCTGCAGGGTTTCCACGAGTCCGGCAGCTTTTACTGCAGCCACAAGAGTCGTATGATCTTTGGAATTCACTGCATTTTCTATGATATTCTTGGACGGATACATGGCCGCGCCTCCAACTTCTACCGTTTTATCCTGAGCGGACAACGTGTTTATCGACAATACGGCAACGAGTATTAACCCCAAATTCTTGAGTGATTGCATAACAAATTTTTGTATTTATGAAATTAATGGAGTGAAATGAACTTCACTTATCAGATGGATTGTTACATGTAACCAACAGGATTACATACGGTGATGGGTTTTAGTACGGATTTATAAAATCAAAATATTTTTGCCCCTGCCCATAGCTATTATTAGTAATTTCGATCCTTCGCAAACTGCTAAAGACCTATAATCCGTAAATAAAACAATCAATATGGCTTACTGGCTCGTCAAATCGGAACCTGAAAAATACAGTTGGGATCAATTCGAAAAAGATAAACAAACTGTTTGGGACGGAGTACGCAATTATGCGGCCCGCATTCATTTAAGGGCTATGAAAAAAGGGGATGAAGCTTTCTACTATCATAGTAATGAGGGCATGGAAATCGTAGGAATTGCCAAAGTGATCCGAGAACATTACCAGGATCCAACTACGGAAGATGATGCCTGGGTTGCAGTCGATCTGAAGCCATTCAAGCGGTTAAAGAAACCCGTTAGCCTTGCGCAGATCAAGGCAGACAAAAGATTGACTGCCATGGCACTGGTAAGATTAGGACGTTTGTCCGTTCAGCCTGTAACGGAAGAGGAATGGTCCATTGTCCTGAAGATGGCGGGACACTAGGCTGATTCGCCTGGCCTTGCCAGGAAGGTTCGCATATAGATTTCCTTAATTTACAGGTAATAAATTAACAGTAATCTACCATCATATGAATACAGGTTTGCCAAAAAAAAGATTGGTCGTACTTACCGGGGCAGGCATTAGTGCGGAAAGCGGATTGAAGACATTCCGCGATTCCGATGGACTCTGGGAAGGGTATGAAGTTACAGAAGTCGCCACACCTGGGGGATGGAAAAAAAATCCCGGACTGGTGCTCGATTTTTATAACCAGAGACGCCGGGATGTAAAAAATGCGGAGCCAAATGCCGGCCATTTGGGACTGGCGGAACTGGAGAAAGAATTTGAAGTCCATATTATAACCCAGAATATCGATGACCTGCATGAGCGTGCCGGTAGTTCCCGTGTGCTGCATCTGCACGGAGAGATCTTTAAAATGCGTAGCGAGGCCGATGAGTCGCTTATATATGAGATCAGGGAGGATATCCTTCTTGGGCAATTGGCGGGCGATGGAGCTCAGTTACGTCCCAATATCGTCTGGTTTGAGGAAGCGGTGCCTATGATAGGAAAAGCGGCCCCTCTGGTACGATCAGCTGATATTTTTGTAGTAGTGGGGACCTCTTTGGTCGTTTATCCGGCAGCCGGTCTGGTTGATTATGCCCTTCCCGGTATCCCGAAATTTATTCTGGATAAGAAAATTCCCTACACTTCTTCCATTAACAAGCTGACGACAATTGAAAAGCCTGCTTCTTTGGGGATAAAAGAGTTGAAAGAAAAACTGGCCTTGCTGCTTTGAATGTCGCATTTTTAAGTATTCCGGGAAGGATTTAAGCTTTCCCTAACAAAGAGTTTTCTAACATTGCAGGCAAATGGAGTTAAAAAGAAAGATTTTCTTAACGGGCATCCTGGCCATTGGTATGCTGCACTCTTTTTCCCAGACTTCCTCTCTTTCCAGGCCTGTGGAGCAATTGCAGGAATATGCAAAAACAAATGTTCCGGCTGGTTATAGTCCCAGGCTGAATGTTCTTACCCTGACTCCTAAGGGGAATCTTCATTACTTATTCCCTTTCTATCATGCATTTAAAGACGAGGCAAAATTCAAAAAGATCTATTCGGATAATGGATATTACGATGAATTAAGTCAGTATTTTGCTTTTGCCGGAGATTACCAGTCGGCTATGCTATATCTGGAAAAAAGCTTTGATAGTATCGATGATGCAAACCGACGGAAAATATTCAAAGTGGTCGAAGGTTTAAAGAATATAGAACACGTGGATGCCCGCAGGTATATCCGGTTCGCTGCTCAGCAACATCGGGTGATTATGATCAATGAAGCCTATTCCAAGCCCCAGCACAGGGCATTTACCCTTTCTTTACTGGCCGATCTGTACCGCCAGGGTTTCCGTTATCTGGCCATGGAAATGCTAAATAACTTCTCCAACCACAGCCTGACCAGGTTGAATTTACATACAGGTTATTATACGGCAGAGCCGGTGGCTGGGGAATTAGTAAGAACGGCACTTGATCTTGGCTATACACTTGTATCCTATGAAGATACCGCGGCCTCTTTGCATACTCCCGGGCAAAGGGATTCTGTACAGGCGAGGAATATTTACCAGATCCTCCGGGATGATACCGCTGCTAAGATTCTGGTACATGCTGCTTACGCCCGGATCAGTAAAAAAAAGACGGCAGATGGATATACACCCATGGGGCTGGCATTTAAACAATTGTCAGGTATCGATCCGTTTACTATCGACCAAACGGATATGACAGAAGAAAGCAATTTTGGTTATGGCAGGGTATTTTATCAAGCCTATTTGGGGAAATATCCATTAAAAACTGTTTCTGTAGCCTTGATCAACAATGAGGCGGTAAATGTTACGAATAATAGTCTTTACGACCTTACTGTCATTCATCCGCCTACCCTTTACCAGGATGGAAGGCCCTCCTGGTTGTCTTTGGACGGAACCAGACAAATGGTATATATTAAACCAACCAATAACAACGCATATCTTGTTCAGGCTTTTTACCAGGGTGAAATGGAAAGGAATGAAAATAAAACATGGCAATTAGTGCCTGCCGACCAAACCTATACGCAAACGGGTAAAAAAAATTACCTTCTTTATTTGAAAAAAGGAAAATACACGATCATTTTTCGGGATATCGCCTATCATATCTGGAACACGCTGAAGATCGAGGTGAATTGATTTGTTAGATGATCTGATCAGGGAATAATTAAATCTGTTTCTTCAAACTTTACTCCTTCATCGCTTAATTCCTTCAAAACCGGTTCATAAATGGCTGGCAAAATAGGTATGTGCAATCCTGTTAGACCGATCTTCTCTTCCAGGATCAATTTTGCAGCAATTCCCAGTGGCAATCCAACCGTTTTTGCCATAGCTGTCTGCAAATTATCTGCTCCATGGACGATCAGGCTGCTTTTTAATGCATGTTTTTCCGTTGTCCCGGATTTTTCCAGGATATAATCAATCTCGTGAAGCATGACGATCATGTCCTTATCGTCAGGTTTCATCACCAATTTGGTTTCCAGCAAAATTTGCAGGACATCTGCAGAGGTCATTGCCAGTTCAGGGATCAGGCCTTCTTCGAACAAACCGAGATAGTCGAGTTGTTCCCGATTTTCCATATCTATATAAGGCGCGATTGAAGATGCCCATGCAGAAAAAGTGAGTCCTGGTGGGATAGGAGCCTGATCATTGGTCAGTCCTGCCTTGATTATGCTGCTCCAAGCCTTTATAAAGGCTGGAAAACGCAGGGTGGTACGTATAAACGTATGTATCTCCTCCAATCCGTAAACAGGAATATAGCTCAGGGAATCCCGGTTGGGATACCAGGCGAGCTTTCCAAGTCCATTTAGTGTAACTTCCCGGCAATCGGAGAATAGCTCTTCATAGGTTTTGGTGATCAAAAGATCATCTTCTTTGTATTTGGCGCCTGCCGCTCCCGCCATAACTACATTGCGTGGATTCCAGCTAATTTTATACCGCCATGGATTATTATCGCTGAGAGGCGAGACCAGCCCGCCTGTATGGGAGCGAAAAGATTGTATTATCCCTCCTTGTTTTTTGATCCGGTGGATCAACTGCATAGCACTCATGTGGTCGATGCCCGGATCAAGGCCCATTTCACATAAGAAAAAAAGCCCTTTTGCCTTTATGGAGGATTCAAGGGATTTTATATTTTCATCCAGGTAAGAAGCCGTTAGTAAATTCTTACCCCATTGAATACAGGACCTGGCAACGAGAAAATGCAGCGTAGGAGGGAGAAGGGAAATGACAATATCCGCCTCTTTTACAAGATGGTCTCTTTGTCGATCGTTTTCCACCTGGATGGCTACAGCCTTTGCCTGAGGGGCCGATCCTATCTTGGACTGTGCCAGGGAAAGATTGCTGTCCGCAACCTGGAGTTCCCATCCATGAATGGCCGTTTCTTTAACCAGGTAACTGATCAGACAAGTGGCTGATTTTCCTGCTCCGAACAATAGTATCTTTTTCATACAGGTAATTATTCCTCCGGGTTTAAATAACCCACAAGGTAAGGTGTTAGAAAAAAACACCTTAAAAAAAATTACCGTATTTTAATGGCAAGCAATAATGTTTAATTTTTATTTTCCAGCCTGATCTCTCCCAGATCTTTAAAAGTTCCCGGACCTACATTCGTGGCTTGAAAATCAACATTCCGGTAAGGTTTTTTTGCATCTATCCGGACTCTCCAGTGCCCGGGATTTACCGCAGTAAGGTAATAATCTCCATCATTACCTATCATTTTGACCGAATCCGAACCTTGAATGGCCCAAACTTTTTCGACTCCTTCTGCAGGATACACTTTAGCGTGAATGGAGGAGGTCTGTAACAACTTAACAGCATGTACGCTGGTTACCCCTATTACTACCAGACATAATTGCAATACTGCATTTCTCATACCAACTGGATTTAAAAGTTCATAATTAATTAATGCTTTTTCTAAGGAACAGGGACACGAAATCATCTACTAAACAGGCAGTTAATTACGAATACCGACAGGTGATGAGGGTTGTAGGGACCAATAGTTTTTCAACTACTATGCCAAATGAGAAGAATTGAATAAAAAACGATCTTATTCTTTTGTTATCGTTCCGGTCAGATTGCCGAATACGATAATCCTAATTCCTTTGAATTGATGAAGGTGATCCTGTATTGTACTTTAATGCCTCTGGCGCTTTTCGGCGCTTCAAGCATTAATGCAGCTCCTGGGCCCACTCCACGGAAATTAAGATTTTCAGTCCTGAATACTTTTTTGTTGGCCTGAATATATTGAACTTCAACTACGACGAGGTCAAGGGGATAAATGGAATGGTTGCTAACTGTCAATTGCAATTCAGAAATTCCTCCGAAGGTGCCGATCGAATATTTATTAGCACCTACAGATACCTGATTGGAAATGTTACTTTTTATGACAGTTTTATCATTCTGGATGTCGGACCGGTGCAAGGCATCCCTGTTCACTACTGAAAGTCCCATGGATGCTGAGTCTTTCACCGGCAGGGGCTCAGTGTCGGCAGTCTTCTGAATAACGGAAAGCCCGGCCTTGTTTTTAAGAAGTGTCGAATTTTTGGATTTGTTTCCAAGCGACGATGTCTGTTTAACAGGGGCGGCAACCAACGAAATTACGGCCGGAATTGTCTTTAATCTGTCATTTCGATTACCCTTCCCGATGATAGTGGCGACAGAATCCGGGGACGCTGGCAATTTTTCACCTGACGATCCGACGGAAAGATTACCTCCTGTGGGCAGGGAAGCGTTGGTTACAGAAACAGTTCCGTTATGATCGATTGCGGGACCCTGATAGGCAGCCATTTTCAACGAAGGGCCGGCTCCATTTCCTGCATTTTTATTGATGGACATGCCGATAAATACCCCTGCTGTCAATAATATCAATACGCAAAGGGCTACCCCCACCGGACGCATGATCTTATAAACATTGTTTTTATGAATCCGTGGTGTAATTTCCCCTGATGATTTCCAATCTTCCCGGGATTGAGAAAATTTCTCCTCAGCAACTGCCGGAGAAACGGGGCGCTCTATATTAGAAGATGATAGTGTTTCTTTTTTGGTTATGCCTGCATTATGCGCAGATTCTGTTACCAGGATGGGCTGAGCCTGTATTCTTATAGACTGAACAGGAGCGGTTTCCCTGCTTACAGGAAAGGACCTGCCAGCCGGCATGGTAACATATATCGTTCTTTTCTCTTTTTCGGTATTTGTTTTAGCCGGAACAGCAGCTATAAATGGGAGTGCAGTGGAATTGGAACTACCTGCCTGGGAGGGCTTTTTAAAAAAACGGTCAAATGGTTGTTCTTCAACAACCGGTGCAAAGGCACGCAGGCCATCCACTTCGCAGGGATAACGCCAGGCGGCACTTTTACCTTCAACCCATACCAGATCGTAGGCTTTAAGCCCCATAACCCTTAATTCCTCCAGGTCATAAGGGCCAGTTTGTTTGTTGTCACGCAATAACAAATACTTAGTCATCATTCCGGTTTGTTTTGCGTCGAAGGGCCTTTGGTTAGCTTGAACCTGCCATGCAAAACAATTAATAATTGGCCTTTGCCAGTGTGCCATGGCACAGTTTGTTTGCTTCGCAGGGCGAACCCCTCTTCACAAAATAGTTAGATACACCTGTGGGCCGACGGACCATTTGTCCACGGGATATACCAATAATCAATAAACGATCAGGCGGTACAGATAACAACTACTATTTTTTCACCGGATATTGTAGATACGAGACAAGAACAGGAATAACCCTCAAAGGCATTCCCGTCACAAATTTACTATTTCTAACAATAATAAAGTGCAGCGGGGGGAATCTTTCTGCCTAGATTTGTTAATATTATCAATCTTACCGAAATTAGTCGGCGGGTGGAGAATTACCTTTTAAAACAGAAAAACACGAATATGGATGCTGCTATACAGGAAAAAGTAGATTTATGGCTCAAAGGGAACTATGATCAGGCTACAAAAGAGGAAATTACCCGGTTACAACAGGAAAATCCAACGGAATTAACGGAAAGTTTTTACCGGAATCTTGAATTTGGTACAGGGGGATTAAGGGGGATCATGGGAGTAGGGACGAACCGGATCAATAAATATACGGTGGGTACTGCAACACAGGGGTATGCTAATTATCTTAAAAAATCCTTTCCCAACCAGGAAATCAGGGTTGCCATCGCTCATGACAGCCGTAATAACAGCCGATTTTTTGCGGAGACTACTGCTAATGTATTCGCTGCCAATGGAATAAAGGTGTTTCTTTTTCAATCTCTACGGCCAACTCCCGAATTGAGCTTTACCATCCGTCAGCTTCATTGCCAGGGAGGTGTGGTTTGCACGGCCTCACATAATCCCAAAGAATACAACGGTTACAAGGCCTATTGGAATGATGGCGGACAATTGGTGCCTCCCCACGACGAAAATGTTATTAAAGAGGTTGAAAAGATATCCTCGGTAGAAGAGGTAAAATGGGGAGGAGGGGAAACAAATATTACTATGATCGGAAAAGATATGGATGAGGCCTATATCGGGATGGTCAGAAGTTTATCTGTTTACCCGGAAATCATTGAGAAACAACACAATTTACGGATCGTATATACTCCCATTCATGGTACGGGGATCAAACTCGTACCGGAAGTCCTGCAACGTTTTGGCTTTAGCAATGTGCATGTGGTTGATGAGCAGGCCACCCCTGATGGTAATTTCCCTACCGTGATCTATCCAAATCCGGAAGAAAGCGAGGCTATGAGCATAGGCCTGAGGAAGGCTAAACAAATTGATGCGGATATCCTTTTGGGCACCGACCCTGACGCAGACCGGGTAGGCATTGGCGTAAAGGATAAAAAGGGAGATTGGGTATTATTGAATGGTAATCAAACGGCCACCCTGGCCTTCAATTATGTCATCGAAGCCCGGAAAGCAAAAGGTGTATCTAACCCTAATGACATGGTTGTCAAAACAATAGTGACAACGGATCTGATCGATGAAATTGCACGCCGCAGCGGGATCAACTGTTACAATGTACTTACCGGGTTCAAATGGATCGCTGAACTGATAAAAGAAAAAGAAGCCACGGAGAACTATGTTATCGGAGGTGAAGAGAGTTATGGGCTGATGGTGGGCGCGCGGGTTCGGGATAAAGATGCAGTTAGCGCGGTTGCCCTTCTTTGTGAAATGGCTGCTTATGAAAAGGAAAAGGGAAGAAGTCTCTATGATAAATTGATCGATTTGTATGTTCAATACGGATTTTATAAGGAATCGCTTATCTCCATTACCAAAAAAGGCATGAATGGCCAGAAGGAGATTGCCGATATGATGAGCGCTTACCGGAAGAATCCTCCAATAACCATTAACGGGTCGCCAGTCGTGCAGTTATTGGATTACGAGCTGAATACCGGTAAAAATCTTCAGACTGGAGAAGAATGGACGATCCAGCTCCCACAATCCAACGTATTACAATTTATTCTTGCCGATGGAAGTAAGATCTCGGCCCGGCCATCCGGAACGGAACCAAAAATCAAGTTTTATTTCAGCGTTCATACCACACTTGGCGATCCTTCGGTCTTTGACAAAACAAATGCCGCTATGGGAGCAAGAATCGATGGTATCATCCAGGATATGAAATTGAAATAACCCCCGGACCTCCTTATGGAGGACGGCTATTATTAATCACCCTTTTGCCTGCCGCATATGAAAAAAACAACCGGTCTTTATGCATTTGTCTTGTTGATTACCGTTCTGGCTACCTCTGTTGTACGGGCGAATTTGCGTTTGCCGCGTTTGTTCATGGATAATATGGTGATCCAGCGGGATCAGCCTGTTGCCATATGGGGATGGGCGGATGCAGGTGAGCATGTTATCATTCAATTCAATGGGCAGAACAAAAAGGTTAAAGCCGATAAAAAAGGGAAATGGCTGATTCACCTGGACCCGGTTTCAGCAGGAGGCCCGTTTCAAATGGTAATAAGCGGAAAGCATGATCGTCTCACCTTTACAAATATCCTGGTCGGAGAGGTTTGGATATGTTCCGGTCAATCCAATATGGAATTCCAGGTACAGGGAGTTAACGGTGCATCTGCCGAGATTGAACAGGCTGATTTTCCCCAGATCCGGCATTTTAAAGTGCCTGCTATTATTGGGCTGGTTCCCCGGGACAGTTTGGCAGGAGGGGATTGGCAGATATGTAGCAAGGAAACCGTCGGGAATTTCACAGCGGTTGGATATTTTTTTGCGCGTGAGCTTTACCGTAAGTTACATGTTCCGGTCGGTCTTATAAATACTACCTGGGGTGGAACCCATGTGGAAACCTGGACAAGTAAAGGTGCTTTCGAAAAAAGTGAGGAATTCAAAAATATGATTGCCGGGCTTCCCACCGGAGCTGAACAGGAAGCTGCCGCCAGCCAAAAAAAAGAAGCATTGCTGAAGGCCATCGGTAAGATTCAGGGTTCCATTCCCCCTTCATCAGAAACCGGGCAATATAAAGATCCTTCTTATGATGATAGCCATTGGGCGCATATGAAACTACCCGGTCTTTGGGAACAGGCGGGCCTGGGTTTGGAAGACCTGGATGGGATCGTTTGGTTTCGAAAAATTTTGATGGTGGACGAAGCGGATGCCGGAAAACCCGCCATTCTTGAACTGGGGAAAATCGACGACTCCGACGACGGTTATGTGAATGGAATTAAGATTGGATCCACAAAGAACCGGTACAGCGACAACAGGGTCTATACTATACCAGCCGGAATATTAAAACCGGGCAGGAATAGTATTGCCGTCCGCGTAGAAGATACTGGCGGTGGCGGTGGTATAAACGGCGACCCCGGGACTATGAAATGTACGATAGCAGGAAAAGTACATTCCCTGGAAGGGGATTGGTCATTCCGGGTTACGGAAGTTTCTGTAAGCAGCAACATTGGCCCTAACAGTTCTCCTACCTTACTGTACAATGGCATGATCAACCCCCTGATCCCTTATTCGATCAAAGGGGTCATTTGGTATCAGGGAGAGGCCAATGCAGGAAGAGCATATCAATACAGGAAATCCTTCCCCCTCATGATCGAAGATTGGAGAAGCAGATGGCAGGAAGGTAATTTTCCATTTTATTTTGTTCAATTGTCCAGCTGGGATGCTGAACAGGGAAATAGCAGCAAGGGTAGTGGCTGGGCAGAATTACGCGAAGCCCAAACCATGACCCTGTCCCTGCCTGCAACCGGCATGACTGTCACGACGGATATCGGAGATCCCCATGATATACATCCTAAAAATAAACAGGACGTTGGAATAAGACTGGCTGCGATTGCGTTGAACAGTCTCTACGGCAAAACGATGGAGTTTAGCGGACCGATCTACCAATCCATGCAGACGAAAGGGAATACCATCATCCTGACCTTTTCACATATAGGAGCAGGGCTTGCTGCACATGATAAATATGGATACCTGAAAGGGTTTGAGATGGCAGGTACTGATAAAAAATTCCATTATGCCAAAGCTGAAATCAGGAACAATACGGTGATCGTTTCCTGCGATGCAATAGACAATCCCCAGGCAGTACGGTATGGATGGGCGGATGACGCCGGTGAATCGAATTTCTTTAATTTGGAAGGTTTCCCTGCTTCCCCCTTTCGGACAGACCAATGGAAGGGAGTTACGGAGGATGCCAAATATGAGATGGGGCGATAAAATCAAATTCTTTGCGAGTAGCCTTTTATGCAGATATCCCCAATAAAAAAAAGTAAGACATCTCCATGGATGCCTTACTTCCTATTTAATCTTGTTTAACGATGCCTGTTAGGCGCTGCAGGTTACGCAGCCTTCTTCCATGGTACAGGTAGCTCCTACCATGTCCGCATCACTGTTCCCTTCGATCACCTTCAGGTTATGTTGACTTACCAGGGGTTCTACCATTTTACCACCCTGTTTTTCCACCGTGAATTGTACGGCTTGCGATGCAGCCTGGGTCCGCAGGTAGTACATACCCGTTTTCAGGCCGTTCTTCCATGCATAAAAGTGCATGGAGGTAAGTTTGCTGGCGGATGGCGTTTCCACGAACAAATTCAGGGACTGGGACTGACAAATGTAGGCTCCCCGGTCAGCGGCCATATCGATCAGGTTACGTTGTTTGATTTCCCAAACGGTCCTGTAGATCTCTTTGATGGGAGCAGGAATTTCTTCGATCTGCTGGATGGAACCATTATTGCGGATGATCTTCGTTTTCATGTCATCGTTCCACAGATTAAGTTCCACCAGATCTTTCAACAGGTGTTTATTCACCACTACGAATTCCCCGCTTAAAACCCGTCTTACATAAATATTTGAAGTATAAGGCTCGAAGCACTCATTATTTCCCAGGATCTGTGACGTAGAGGCCGTAGGCATGGGTGCTACCAGAAGAGAATTCCGTATGCCTGTTTTTATGACCTCGTCCTTAAGACGGTACCAATCCCAGCGGAGAGATGGTTCTACCCCCCACATATCGAACTGGAACACCCCTTTTGAGGCAGGGGATCCGGCAAAGGTCGAATAAGGTCCTTCGATTTTTGCCAGGTCCTTTGACGCGGTCATGGCTGAAAAATAGATAGTCTCGAAGATCTCTTTATTCAACTGTTTGGCCTTATCACTTTCAAAAGGAAGACGCAAAAGAATGAATACATCCGCCAATCCCTGTACGCCCAGGCCGATAGGCCGGTGCCGGATATTCGAATTCCTGGCTTCCTCAATAGGGTAATAATTCAGGTCGATGATCTTATTGAGGTTTTTGGTTACCTCGTAAGTCACATCATATAATTTTTGATGATCGAACTCTCCGTTGATCACATAGCGGGGCAAAGCAAGGGAAGCCAGGTTACAAACCGCAACTTCATCTGCAGAGGTATATTCGATGATCTCCGTGCAAAGGTTGGAGCTTTTGATCGTTCCCAGGTTCTGCTGATTGCTTTTCCGGTTGGCGGCATCTTTGTACAGGAGATAGGGGGTTCCGGTTTCAATCTGGGAATCCAGAATGGCAAACCAGAGATCCTGAGCCTTGATCGTTTTCCGGGCACGGCCTTCCGCTTCGTATTTTGTGTATAATTTTTCAAATTCCGCGCCCCATTGTTCATGAAGACCTGGAGCTTCGTGTGGACAGAAAAGGCTCCATTCTCCGTTTTCTTCCACCCTTTTCATGAACAGGTCAGGTATCCAGAGAGCATAAAAAAGATCCCTTGCACGCATCTCGTCTTTCCCGTGGTTCTTGCGGAGATCCAGGAATTCAAATACATCGGCATGCCAGGGTTCCAGGTAAATGGCGAAGGCTCCCTTGCGTTTGCCGCCACCCTGGTCAACATAACGGGCGGTATCGTTGAATACACGCAGCATAGGAATGATGCCATTGCTGGTGCCATTGGTGCCCCCTATATAGGAACCCGTCGCACGAATATTGTGAATAGACAAACCAATTCCTCCGGCGCTTTGGGAGATTTTGGCCGTTTGTTTCAATGTATCATAAATGCCGTCGATGCTGTCGTCTTTCATGGTAAGCAGGAAACAACTGCTCATTTGCGGCTTCGGTGTACCTGCATTAAACAGGGTGGGAGTGGCATGTGTGAACCAGCGCTCGCTCATCAGGTGGTAGGTCTTGATCGCATTGTCTATATCTTCTTTATGAATGCCTATCGCTACACGCATGTACATGTGCTGAGGGCGTTCCACCACCTTTCCATCCACCTTCAGCAGGTAAGATTTTTCCAGGGTCTTAAAACCAAAATAATCGAATCCGTAATCCCGGTCATAGATTATCGTAGAATCAAGTAATTCAGCATTTTTTTCAATGATATCCCAAATCTCGTTTGCCAGCAGGGGAACCCATTTCCCCGTTTTACTGTCTTTACAGTCATACAACAATTTACTGGTCGCAGAAAAACTTTTGATCGTATTCTTATGCAAATTGCTGACAGCGATCCGGCTGGCCAACAAGGCATAATCCGGGTGTTTCACGGTTAGCGATGCTGCAGTTTCCGCAGCCAGATTGTCCAGCTCCGTAGTGGTCACCCCATCATACAGCCCTTCGATCACTTTTTTCGCTACGTCTATGGAATTTACAAAACGCCTGTCCAGCCCATAGCATAGTTTTTCTATGCGTGCCGTTATCTTATCGAACTTTACGGATTCGGTTTTCCCGTTTCTTTTGTTGACGAACATATATAATAGATTTAATAGGTTTAATAGTTTTAAAAATCTTCTTCCAGGCTGAAGGTCTGGGATTCTTTTCCCGACATAACCCCTGATTTCTGGTAATCACCGACCCTTTTTTCAAAGAAATTGGTTTTACCCTGCAGGGAGATCATTTCCATAAAATCAAAGGGATTGGTAGTATGATACATTTTAGCATACCCTAACTCACTAAGCCACCTGTCGGCGACAAATTCAATATACTGCTGCATCAACTTTGCATTCATACCGATCAGGTCAACCGGTAAGGAGTCGGTCACGAATTCCTTTTCGATCTTTACCGCATCCCCGATGATTCCATATACTTCTTCCTGGGACAATTTGTTTTCCAGCATCGAATAGAGCAGGCAGGCAAATTCGCAGTGCAAGCCTTCATCGCGGCTGATTAATTCGTTGCTGAAGGTAAGACCGGGCATCAATCCTCTTTTTTTCATCCAAAAAATGGAACAGAAGCTTCCACTGAAAAAAATGCCTTCCACCGCTGCAAATGCCACCAGTCTTTCGGCAAAATTGCCATTATCGATCCAACGCAAAGCCCATTCGGCCTTTTTCTGAACAGCGGGTACCGTTTCGATGGCGTGGAAAAGATGATATTTTTCCTGGGGATCTTTTATATAAGTGTCTATCAGCAACGCATAGGTTTCGGAATGAATATTTTCCATCATGATCTGAAATCCGTAAAAACAACGTGCTTCCGGCAGTTGTACTTCACTCATGAAGTTCACGGCAAGGTTTTCATTCACGATCCCGTCACTGGCGGCAAAAAAAGCCAGAACGTGAGATATAAAATGACGTTCCCCGTCATTCAGATTGTTCCAATCTTTGTTATCTCCGCTCAGGTCGATCTCTTCGGCCGTCCAGAAGCTGGCCTCATGTTTTTTATACATTTCCCAGACCTTCGGGTAATTGATGGGAAGAATGACAAAGCGGTCTTTGTTTTCTTTCAGTAAAAGCTCATTTCCTGTATCCATTGTAAAAAATTCGTATATCTAACAATCCATGATTTGCACAAGATTCCGTTTTAGCTAACCGGAGACCGGGTGGGAAAACCGTCCGGCTTAAACCTTTAACAGCTATTTCAAGAACTAACACGAAAATAACATAGCCAGATAAAAAACACAGCTAAGTTTATCCACCCTGTGTTAATAGTTTTTTGAATAATTTTTGTAAGCCTTATTGGTATTCGGTTTAGGCGTGGATAACCTTTTTTTCGTGAAGTTTTGGGCATAATCAGATGCTAAAAAGTGGCGGGTTCGTCTTATATTTCCCTGAGGCATATATTAAAAAAGGTTGATGAATCCCGTCCGGTGGGGATCTATCAACCTTTTGGAGCCCAACGGAGGGCCTGAACAAGACAAAATCTGCTCCTAAAACCTGTTATTTAATCTCCTGCTCGCTTATTTTCCCGGTATGTTTGTTCTTCAGAATCAGCTTGCGGGCACCGTAATGGGTCAATTCCTCTTTCACGAGAAAGTGGTCTGCGTCATATTCGACCAGATGACTGTCCCTGGTTACCCCTGTCCTGCCTCTCCAGATATCCAGCTGAACGGGTTCCCAGAGTTTTGTTTTGGCAGAACGATAGGCAGCATCGAGGACTGCATTGACGACGTATCCGTCATAGAAAGTTTCGCGGGGTTGTAAACCTTTTTCCAGGGCATTGAACATATCGGTGAACATATGATTATAACCCAGTTCGTTTAATTCGTCGCCGACGGGGAAAAGCCACCCGGTATTGCTTTCTGCCTTTTCTGCCACATAGTCGGCACCCTTACCGGTGGTAAACATTTCCAGGCCTGTCCGTAAAAAATTATTGATCCAGATAGTGCCCTCTGTTCCCATTACCTCATCCCGGAGATCCAGCCCCCCTCTGAAAGTCCAGCTAACCTCGAACTGTCCAATGGCACCATTTTCATATTTGACCAATGCAATAGCGTGATCTTCAGCGTCGATAGGTTTCACTTGGGTGTCGGCCCAGCACATGACTTCGACCGGTTTGATGTCTTTTCCTATAAAGGTCCTGGAGATTTCCACACAATGACAGCCCAGGTCCAGTATACAGCCTCCTCCTGCTTGTTCAATATCCCAAAACCACTCGCTATGCGGGCCAGGGTGCGTTTCCCGGGATTTGGCCCAGAGGATTCTTCCCAGGGCGCCACTTTTTACGCTCTCATAAGCTTTCAGGAATTTAGGGGTATAAACGAGGTCTTCCAGATATCCGGCAAAAATGCCGGCAGCTTCAACGGCTTCGACCATTCGTTTGGCTTCGGCTGCATTCCGTCCCAGCGGTTTGGTGGTCATCACTGCTTTTTTATGTTTGCAGCATAATAACACAGCTGCCTCATGCAGGTTATTGGGTAGGGAAATACATACGATGGTCACCTCAGGATGAGCTATAGCCTCTTCCATGTTCGTGGTCCAATGCGCACAGCCATAATCTGCTGCGAATTTTTTGGCGCTTTCTTCCCGTCGGGAATAGATACTGATGATACTATCCTTACTTCTTTGCCCCTGGATGGATTCGGCATAGAACCGGCCTATGAACCCGGATCCGAGCATTGCTATTTTCTGCATAGTTGGTCTTTTTTAATAGTTGATTCGAATGAATAAAAAATTGAATAATGAAAGAGCGAATTTAAGGATCAGTCAAATTAAAATCAGGCAACTTTGAGATGTTCCGCTTTAAGCCCCGTTTTCTTATTATCCGTAAAGAACAGGACAAAGAGGATCAACACTGCTGCAGCTATTCCTGCAGGGACCATCCAGATACTTTTCCATTGGGAAATGCCCGCAAAAGTATTATGGTCTTTTACATAACCGGAAAGAAGGGCCCCGATCCACATTCCGATACCATAGGTGGCCATGGTGATCATTCCCTGTGCAGAGCTTTGAATTTTCAAACCGGCCTTACTATCCGTATAGATCTGGCCGGTCACGAAAAAGAAATCAAAACATACTCCGTGAAGAACAATCCCTGCAAATAACATCCATTCCCCCGGACCTGCGTTGCCGTAACCAAAACACAAAAAACGGATAACCCAGGAGATCATTCCCAGGGCGATCATCCATTTTACACCCAAACGCCGGAAGAAAAACGGGATCAGTAAAATAAAAAAAGCTTCTGAAAGTTGCCCCAGGGTCATATTACTGGTAGCGTTCTTCATACCGGTCTCCGTGAGGAACAGATTGGTCAGGCTATAATAAAATGAAAGAGGGATACAAATCAGAACAGAGGCGATAAAAAATGTGGTGAAGGAGCGGTCTTTAAATAATACAAAGGCATCGGCTCCCAGGATTTGAGCAAAGGTGGATTTCAGATGTTTGGCTTTTGGCGGGGTATCCGGTAAAAAAAAACTGAGTAATCCCAGGAGAGCAGAAGCAAGGGCCGTCATTTTAAAGGTAAAACCCAGCTGATCTGTTGTTATGTGGAAGACCTTATCCAATAACCATCCGGCGGTTATCCATCCGATCGTTCCGAATACACGGATAGAAGCGAATTCCTTACCCGGATCCCTCATTTGCCGGAAAGCTACGGAATTGACCAGGGCAAGGGTAGGAGCATAAAGCAGGGCATAAACCAAGACCACCCAGTAAAAAGCATCCGCGTTTCCGAGGGTAGAAAGCTCATAAAGAAGACAGGCTCCTGCAAGGTGTAGTATGCCCAGTACTTTCTGGGCGGGGAAAAAACGATCGGCAATCATTCCTACAAAAAATGGGGAAATAATGGTGGCAATGGCCATGGCGCTATAGGCTGCACCTACCTGGGTCCCTGTTGCATGAAGAACTTTGTCCAGGTAAGTTCCCATGGTGACATACCATCCACCCCAGATAAAGAATTCGAGGAACATCAATGCGGAAAGCTGTGTGCGTACTATCTTGTTCATACATGCCGAATTAAGACCGAAAAGTTACAACTGAAAAAATGTATCTTATAAATATTTTCCAAACCCATTATCTTGCAGGCGAAATACCGGATTGGTTTCGGTCCTATTCACTATTATGAGAACATTCGAAGATACATACCGCCATATGGGCATGCGCAAACAACTGGTAGATACTATCCGGCAAAAAGGAATTACCGATGAAAAAGCATTGGACGCCATTCTCCGGATTCCCCGGCATTATTTTATGGATTCTGCTTTCGATAAGATTGCCTATGAGGACCGGGCATTTCCCATAGGAGAGGGGCAGACGATCTCCCAACCCTATACCGTAGCCTATCAAACCCAATTGCTGGAGCTAAAGCCTTTCGAAAAAGTTCTGGAAATTGGAACCGGAAGTGCTTATCAGGCTTGTGTCCTGGCGGAAATGGGTGTTCAGGTCTTTACTATCGAACGACAGAAGAAGCTGTTTGATAACAATAAAAAGTTTACTTATCTTAAAAAATACCTGAGCCTGAAATTTTTTTATGGCGATGGCTATGAAGGGTTACCTACCTATGGTCCCTTCGATAAAGTGATCATTACGGCTGCAGCCCCTTTTATTCCCCCCAAACTGATCGGGCAATTAAAGTCCGGAGGTAAAATGGTCATTCCACTCGGGGAAGGTACCGTACAACGTATGTTACGGCTTACCAAACAACAGGATGGTACGACTAAAGAAGAAATCTTTGATAATTTTTCCTTTGTTCCCATGATTGAAGGGAAGAACAGTTAGAAGCTACAAGAATTCAACCACTTGCTGAATAACCGACGGATCCCTGTATATTTTCCGGTGACCGAGTCCTTTGGTCATCACGATCCTGAGATTCGGATGATTATCCTCTTTTACCGGCAGGGCATCAAGCCAGGGAGTAATCCGGTCATCTTCGTCATGTAGCCAAAGTACGTCTGCCTTGATCAGGTACATTACGCGGCGGATCGAGTAATAAGAAAACGGATGACCGCTTAATTCGATGACTAATTCCTCGAATGCGCTCCGTACCTCCTGGTTAAGATGTAAAAGGCTGAAAAAAGCATCGACTGCGGTAGTCGTTTCTGTAGCCGGGGCAATCAGTACCAGTTTGGTGGACGAATGGGGCCTTAGAGATTCAATCAGCAGGGAAACGGCCAGCCCTCCGAAAGAATGACCCATAAAAGATTGAATCGGTCCGTACTTTTCATAAATGTTCTCCAGGGTCTTTACAAAAAAAGGAAGGGTGAGCCGTTTTCCTCCGGATTCGCCATGGGCGGGCGCATCGAAAGCCAGTACTTCATATCCTTTTTGCAGGAGCCCCTGAATGTATAGATCGAAGTTTCTGGAAGAGGATTCAAAGCCATGGACGATCAGTACTCTACGGGCAGGTACCATCTGTTCGTTTGGAGCAAGATGGGGAACCCACCGGTGACCCCTGACCGTAATTCCCTCCATCCGGAATGATAATTTTTCTCCTTTCTCAAAAAGGGGGGAACATTTCTTCCCCGATCTTTGAAGCGGCGTACAAAAGACATCAAATGCTTTTTTTGCCGCCTTTTTAACCGAAACCAGGGAAAGAATATTTATCCGGGCCCTAATATAGTTTAATGCCAGTTTTTGCTTTAATTTCATGTGGAATTAATGTCTTTTCAATGATCACATGCAGTTGTTAACGCTCGATAACTATCGCTCGTGTCATCCATGCAAAATTAAGGTATGAATGTCGTAATCATAGGTTCTGGAAATGTGGCCACAGTTTTAGGTGGAAAGATGGTCATAGCGGGACACCGGATCTTGCAGGTTATCAGTCGTAGGCAGGAGCATGCTGCCCGGTTAGGTGAAGAATTGAGTTGTCCCTGGTCCTCCAACCTTGCTGGGATCAATCCTGCTGCTGATCTTTACCTGGTGGCTGTGTCGGATCAGTCTCTTTACCTGCTTGCGAAGGAATTATCCTTACCCGGGAAACTGGTAGTTCACACAGCCGGGGCGGTTTCAAAACAGGTATTTTTGCCGGTTAGTCTAAATAGTGGAGTACTGTATCCCTTACAGAGCCTTCGCAAAGAGATCCGCCCTTTCCCGGTGATCCCATTTTTGATCGATGCGAATGAAGAAACCGATATTAACGTGATCGCCGGGTTCGCCAGGTCTCTTTCGGGGCAGGTCCGGACTGCGGATGATGCAGCCCGTCTTAGATTACACCTGGGTGGCGTAATAGTCAATAATTTCAGCAACCATCTTTATACCCTGACCGAAGATTTCTGTCTACGGGAAAATCTTGATTTTGCCTTGCTCCTCCCTCTTATCAGCGAAACGGCCGGGCGCCTTTCCGCCGGATACCATCCGGGAGCGGTACAAACCGGCCCTGCAATAAGGGGAGATAAAAGCACAATTGCAGAGCATTTAAAAATATTAGATAAATATTTGGATTTGAAAGAGATATATAACCTATTTACAATTAAAATTGAAGAGTTTATCACAGATAAAAATCTACCTGACGCAGATGTCAGCGATTAAAAATACAAGCAGTTTTTCATGAGCATTACCCATTTATATATTCGTCTCCATTGTAGGAATTGAGGTAAATTTGCATCCCCGGATAATTAAGGGAAGGAAGAGGATTGTTTCCAAATCTAATATTTGAATAAAAGGGTATGAGTATACTTAAGAATTTTAAAGCAATTACCACTTTCGTTTTTGATATTGACGGCGTATTGACAGATGGAACCGTACAGGTGTTTGATACGGGCGAACAAGTACGGCGTATGAGTATCAGGGATGGATATTCTCTTCAACTGGCCGTAAAAAAAGGGTATAGGGTTGCTATCATTTCCGGCGGATTATCAGAAGGCGTCCGGTTGAGGTTAGAAACACTGGGAATTAGAGATATATTCATGAAAGTAGAAAATAAAAAAGAGAAATTGCTGGAATATGCTCATGAACATAGCCTGCAGATGGAAGAGACCCTTTTCATGGGAGATGACCTGCCGGATTATGCAATAATGAAGCTGGCCGGCCTTGCCTGCGCTCCTTCCGATGCCGCGGCAGAGATCAGGCATATAGCATCCTATATATCCTCATTTCCTGGCGGACAGGGATGTGTCCGTGACGTGATAGAAAAAGTGTTAAAATTGAATGGTCATTGGGATCTGGATACGACCCTTGCTTCAAAATGAATGTCAAAATGAGTTGTTAATATGTTTATTTATCTTTTATCTTGCAGGGACGGATTTTAATAACAGCCAATAGCCTTTTTCAACAATTGCTAATTAACTGGTAAAAGATAAAAAAGAACAGGATGAACGCGGGCATACGAAAAAAAATGAATTGGATTCAACTGCTCGGTGCTTTTTTTCAATTAGTCCGCTGGCCAAATCTTTTTTTTATTGGCCTGACCCAGTCCCTGTTCTATTTCCTCATTTTGACACCTGGCCTTCATCATGGCGGCTGGATCGATAATTACGAGGTTTTCGCCTTCACTCCCGTTCGTTTTTATCTGCTTTCTGTTTCCTCCATCCTGATCGCTGCGGCAGGTTATATTATCAATGATTATTTTGATCTGAATATCGACCGGTTTAACAAACCGGAACGTTTGGTCATCGACAAAATTATCAAAAGAAGATGGGCTATAGTCTGGCATTGGATACTATCGGGAATTGGCGTACTGCTGGGGTTCTATGTGAGCTGGAAACTACGTAATCCTATTGTGGGCCTGGCAAATCTGGGATGTGTGGTCCTCCTATGGTTTTACAGTACAACCTTTAAGAGAAAACTGCTGATCGGCAATGTGGTCATTTCGCTTCTCACGGCATGGGTCATTCTGGTATTATATATTTGCGAGTTCAGGTTCGGAATTTTCAGGGACCCGGTTTTTCATCAGAAATTGTCCCGGGCCTTTAAATTCGCAGTATTATATGGGGGGTTTGCCTTTATTCTTTCCCTGGTAAGGGAAGTGGTAAAGGATATAGAGGATATGGGTGGCGATTCCCGTTATGGTTGCCGGACAATGCCCATAGTTTGGGGAGTGAACCCGGCAAAGGTTTTTGCAGGAACATGGCTGGTTGTACTGATCGGATCTTTGATCGTCATTCAATTTTATGCGTTGCAATACGGTTGGTGGTTGATCCTCTTCTTCTGTATTTTTTTACTTATTTTGCCCTTGATCTGGATATTACGAAAATTATATGAGGCACAGATTTCAAAAGATTATCATAGCCTTAGCAGCCTGATAAAGGGAGTCATGTTGATAGGCATCTTGTCGATGCTTATTTTGGAAATCATTTAGGCCCACCCGGAAATCATTTAACATTATGGAACATATCGTACTTGCCTCAGGCTCTCCCCGTCGCAAACAATTGTTGGAATGGGCGGAGATCAGGTTCGAAGTGATCGTAAAAGAAACAGCAGAAACCTTCCCCCCGGATCTCCCTATCGGCGAAGTACCCGTCCATATAGCCAGGAATAAAGCTTTTGCCGTTAAAAAGGAAATCCTTGGCAAAGTGTGGGATGATGGAAAGGGAACAGATAAAACAACGAACCAGGATCCTGTCATAATAGCAGCAGATACAGTTGTCGTATTAGGAGAGGAAATCATTGGTAAACCAAGGGATCGCATGGACGCCATTGGCATATTAAAACGGCTGGCCGGTAATAAACACGAAGTGATTACGGGAGTGGTCATTCTTAAGGGGGAAAAAGAAATTTCCTTCGCTGATACTACAGCCGTATGGTTTCATGAATTAACGGATGAACAGATTGAAGGATATGTTGATCGGTACAAACCTTATGACAAAGCAGGAGCTTACGCCATACAGGAATGGATAGGAGTAGTGGGTATCCGTAGCATCCAGGGCGATTTCTACAATGTGATGGGGTTGCCTGTCAGCAGGGTGGTCAGGGCGTTGGAACAGCTATAATCATCCTTCCGGTCATTTTGCCGTCACAGCAGACTTATTCCAGGTAAAGGCCACTTTTACTTCGATATCAGGGTGGATGCTATACATGACCGGGCAGGTATGAGCAGCTCTTTCCAGGATCGTCTGCTGTTTTTCCTCCAATTGAAGGGTTTCCGGAAATTCGAAGGTTACATCGATGCCGCCGATCCTGCGGGGATCTGCTTTCATATGCTTTTGGATCGAAAGTTTCATTCCAATGAGATCGACCCCCATATCCCTGGCTTTTAACCCCATAATCGTTGTCATACAGCTCCCGAGAGCCGTCGCAACAAGGTCCGTAGGGGAAAATCGCTCTCCTTTACCCTGGTTATCGACAGGAGCATCCGTTTCTATCACCGAACCCGATTGCAGATGGGTGGCAACCGTTCTCAACTCTCCTTCGTAAATAACTGTAGAAGTCATTGTATAAATTTTCCTAAATTTACGTCAGATAAATTAAATCCTTTGCAGTGAAGAAACTTTTCTTATCAGCTATTGCCTCGATGATCGTAGTAAGCCTGTGTGCACAGGATTCCTCTACCGTGACCCAGCCGGCTATGCGGAACAGGAAAAATGCCAAGAAAGACCGAATCAATAACCTCATGCGGATGGAGGAGGAGGGGGATCTTATATTTAATAAACATAATATATTCGGGATCAAACTGGCTACGGATGGATATGGGATCTCTTTTGAAAAGGGTAAATATAAAACGCCCAGCCGGACCCTGGTGTTCCAGTTTGAACTGAATGAAAAGAAAAGCCCCAGGGAGCATAAGGTTACGGCCAGTAGTGATTTTTACAGTTACAGTTCTGTCGTTCTGGAAAAGATCAATAATTTTTATGAATTTAAAATGTCCATTGGTCAGCAACACCTGATCGGCGGCAAAGGAAATAAAAATGGGGTGGCTGTAACAGCACTCTATTCGGGTGGACTTACCTTGGGTCTCTTAAAACCATATTATATTCAGGCGGGAGAACAAAATCAGGATACCCGGCGGATGACCTGGGAACAATTTTATGCTGACACCAGCGGCAAATTGCTGGTATCAGGAGCTTCCGGTTTTACGGTAGGCTGGGACCATCTGAGTGTAAAGCCCGGGGTTAATGCCAAGGCTGCCATGCGTTTTGATTACGGACGTCTGAATCAAACCGTTACAGCAATTGAAACAGGTATAACCGGGGAGTATTTTTCAGGAAAGATCCCCCAGGTTTTATTTGTCCCCCAAAAACAATTCTTCTTCAATGCTTATGTTACCATACTTTTCGGTAGCAGAAAGTAACGTATTTTTGCATCATGCATGAATTACCAATGCGGACCACGGGTCCGCTGCCTGCAACCGAACAAAGCGAAGGTCCGACGAAGTTCACACCATTAGACCCGGGCTTAAGACCCACCGGGCCGAATGCCCGCTCTGAGCAACCTGCATCAGCCTGTATTCCTGCCGATAACTCAGTGGAACAATCTGAATCCAAAATAAAGAAACCGAATTGGTTACGCGTAAAACTCCCGATCGGGGAGAGTTACAAACATGTTCGGGGGCTGGTTGATACTCATAAATTACATACCATCTGTGAAAGCGGCAATTGTCCTAATATGGGGGAATGCTGGGGGGAAGGGACCGCCACCTTTATGATCCTGGGTAACATCTGTACCCGCAGCTGCGGTTTCTGTGCCGTCGCCACTGGTCGACCGAATCCGGTAGATTGGGATGAACCTCAACGGGTTGCAGAAGCTATCCACCTTATGAAGGTCAAACACGCCGTGATCACTTCTGTTGACCGGGATGAATTGAAGGATGGAGGCAGTATAATCTGGCAAAATACCATCAGAGCGGTAAAGGCCCTCAATCCGCATACTACGCTGGAAACCCTGATACCCGATTTTAAGGCTGAGGCAGAAAATATTGCCCGTATCGTGGATGCAGCTCCCGAAGTAGTTTCCCATAATATCGAGACAGTTGAAAGGCTTACCCGGCAGGTACGGATACAAGCAAAATACTGGCGTAGTATGGAGACCCTGAAGATCCTGAAGGAAGGAAAAATGCGTACCAAGAGCGGCCTGATGCTGGGCCTCGGTGAACGAAAAGAGGAGTTGGTACAAACGCTGAAAGATCTTCGTAACAGTGGCGTGGATGTGATCACCCTGGGACAGTACCTTCAGCCTACAAAAAAACATCTTCCGGTCGTACGTTTTGTCCATCCGGATGAGTTTGCCGAACTTAGGGAGATTGGTTACGGCCTTGGCTTTGATTACGTGGAAAGCGGCCCCCTGGTCCGTTCCTCTTATCATAGTGAAAGACATGTCATCCCCGGATATGGAAGGAATGAATGGCTCAGGCTTCAAACCCAGCTTCAACCGGAATAATAAAGGCTGTCTAAATTTTTTACGGGAATGGCAAAGTCTGCGGTCTTAGTCCTGTTATTTCTTGTCAGGGCACATACAACCTTTTGCCAATTGCAATGGAGAAATGCCGACTCCTCCTTTGGGCCCTTGCCTGGGTCGATGCATGTTTTCCGAACGAATGATTCCCTCGACGGCCAGCCTTTTGTTGCCTATTATGTTTCGGCCCGTCTTAAGGATAAAAAACTCCAATTTACTGCCCAAACGGGAGATAACAAAAGGTTTACTCCCGCCCAGTATTACCAACTGGAACAATTTCCTCGATTAGTCGTGAACAGCACTTTTTTTTCTTTTGAGACTAACCAAAATCTCAATCTGGTTATACGGGAAGGGAAACTGGCGGCTTATAATATTCTTTCCCTAAAGGGTAAGGGACAGGATTCCCTTCTCTATTATTATATTACCAGAAGTGCCATTGGAATAGACCGGAAGAGAAGGGCGGATATAGCCTGGGTCTTCACTGATTCAACGAAAAGAAAGCCCTATGCATTTGAAGATGGGCCCGTCATATCCAAAGGAGAAGCTCCTTCTCCGGGAATCAATGATCTGAATGATGTTGGATGGAAATGGTGGAAAATGCGTACTGCCGTTGGCGGTGGACCGGTTTTGATCCATAATGGAATTATCCGGATCACGAATAAGGAGGAGCAATTATTTTCAGGTGGGGAAGCAGACAAACATCCGAGAACGGCCATGGGTTATACCCGCAGCGGGCAGTTGATCATCCTGGCGATACAGGGAAGATTACCTGGAATTGCGGCCGGGGCCAGTCTGGATCAGGAAGCAAAAATTCTGTCAGATCTGGGTTGTTATGAAGCCCTTAACCTGGATGGGGGTGGCAGCAGCTGTATGTTGGTTAATGGCAGGGAAACGATCAAACCTTCTGACAAAGAAGGGGAGCGGCCGGTCCCTGCGGTTTTTATGATTAAAAGTGTTAAATAGCTGTTTTCACCTTGTAGTTCTTTCTATCCCTTCATATCCCAAACCAACGCACTGGCTCCAAGAATGGCCGCATCGGATTCTTTTAAATGGCTGACCAGTATCTTCACTTTATTTTGAAATACCTGGATCAGGTTGCTTTCCATATTTTCCCGGGTGGGTTTCAGGATAAGATCTCCCGATTTGGTAAGCCCCCCGAACAGGATGATTGCTTCAGGGCTGGAGAACATGACAAAATTGGCCAATGCCAATCCTAATATCTCACCGGTGAAATCAAAGATCTCTTTAGCGAGCTTGTCTCCGTTTATAGCTGCATCATACACTTTTTTGGAATCCAGTTCTTCTTTTGGAATATTTCGTAACAAACTGTCTTCCTGGCTTTTTTCAAGCATCTCGATGGCGGTGAGTTTCACCCCTGTTGCAGAAGCGTAACTTTCCAACGATCCTCTTTTCCCGGTACCTTCATGATAACGGCCATGCGGGATGATGATCGTATGACCAAGTTCCCCGGCAAAGCCGTCATGTCCATAGATTAGTTTGCCATTTGCCACTATTCCGCTTCCCACACCTGTTCCCAGGGTAATCATAATAAAATCCTTCATACCCTTGGCAGCGCCATACATCATTTCTCCAATAGCTGCAGCATTGGCATCATTGGTCAATATGGTAGGCAACTGGAACTTATTCTGAACCAGTTTAGCCAGGGGGATGATCCCTCTCCAGGGAAGATTAGGTGCATATTCAACCGTACCACTATAATAATTGCCATTAGGGGCGCCTACGCCGATACCTCTAATCCGTCCGGGGCCTCCTGCTTTTTCGATCAGGACTGCCATTTGCCCGTAAAGTTCATCGATAAAGCTCTCCACCTGGGCATGACCTTTTGTCGGAAGCTCACTGGAAAATAATACATTCCCATTTCTGTCTACGATGCCGAACTTAGTCCCGGTTCCCCCGATATCAATGCCTATGGCTAATGATTCGAATGCAGGAGAAGAAGAGGCTTTTGCCATGAAACACTATTTTTAGAATTGAAATTTTTGAGCGCGGGAGGAAGCCTTTTGGAAGGACCCCGCCCGCGCCCACCCTTGCAGAATGCAGGAGTTGCAAAGATATAGGAAGAACGTTGAATATTATTAATGACCTCCCCCGATTTGTTCATCAAAATTCAAACCTTGGGCTTTCAGTACTGATTTTAGTTTTAAGGCAAGCCAGGCAAGGAAAATGAAACAGGCGGCTGCGACATAATAGGAATGGTGCATACCGATCAGATCGCCGACTGAGCCCTGAAACGGAGGAATGACCGCTGCTCCCAGGATCATCATGATCAGGAAGGCCGATCCCTGGCTGGTATATTTGCCAATACCCCCAACGCCAAGAGAGAAAATACAGGGCCACATGATGGAGCAGCAAAGACCGCCGGACATAAAACAATAAACCGACAGAATACCGGTGGTAAAGACGCCGGTAAGCATGGCTGCTGCTGCCATAATAGACAAGGCGAACAGGGTCTTTACCGGTTTTTCCTGACCATAGAAGAAAACGGCTATGGCAATTCCCACAAAAATGGCATAAGGCAACAGGTCACTGATATCACTTCCGTGCATGGCATTTACCGCAAGGACGATGGCAAAGGCAATAAAAGGCACCACGATCGTCGCAATCTTTTTGCCCACAGCTGATAAATTAAACACACCAATGGCGCCGGTCCAGCGCCCGATCATCAGGCTACCCCAATACAGGGAAATATATTTTGATATCTTACTCTCATCAAGCCCCAGATCGGTAAGATAACCGGGGGTCCTTAACAAGGCACCAAAATTATTATCGATAGTAACTTCCACGCCCACATAGACAAAGATCCCCAGCATACCATAAATCAATTGAGGATATTTCATAGCGCCCCAGCCATCCTGATTCTTATTGGCGCTGGCATTCGAATAAAAAAGGATTCCGACCACAATGATCAGGGTGGCAATTAACAAAGGCATTTTTTGAACGTTGGACAACTGCCCGATAGTAATGATCAAACCGATCAGAACGGTCATAGCGATAAGGGAAAAAGCCGCTTTCCGGGATGCCTCGAATTTTTCATCGTTTTTACCGGCAGGTAATTTCGAAAAGGTAAAGAAAAGGGCTACCAGGGCAAATACGGACGCGACGATCAGGTAGAGATTATTAATATTGGTTACGGTCACCTCCTTGGTTGGGTTGCTGATGGATCCGAACAGAAATACGCTGACAATGATGGGTCCAAGGGTCGTTCCAAAGGAATTGACTCCTCCGGCCAGGTTAAGCCGGTGCGAACCGGTGGATGGATCTCCCAGTAAAATGGCAAATGGCTGAGCGGCCGTTTGCTGAAGGGAAAAACCCAGGGCAACTACAAAGAAAGACCCCAGAAGAGCAGGGAATGAATGGGCATTTGCGGAAGGAATGATCAGCAAAGCCCCGGCTACGGATATCCATAGCCCGTATATGATGCCTTTTTTATAACCTATTTTGTTAAGGATATCATAACCACGCAAATTGGAAAGAAGATACAGAATGAGAGAACCGATAAAATAGGCGCCGTAAAACGCAGATCCGATCAATTGGGACTGGAACTGGTTCAGGTTAAAATGTGATTTGCAGAACGGAATAAAGATGCTGTTTGATGCGGCGATAAATCCCCAGAAGAAAAATACAATGACAAGGGTTGCCAGGGCGCCTGTGTTAGTCGGTTGTTTAGTGTTGCTCATGTCGAATCACGATTTTGGAATAAGTGCTGAAAATACCGACGATTTAGCGAAATGAAAAATTTTTTCACCGGTGGGGCATCAATAACCCAAAAACCTTCCTAAATTGAATGGCAAATAACTTGCGATCAGCGCCATGTGTCTTTAACTGGGTGGAACCCAGTTCGTGAGTTCAGCCCGAAGGCTGAAGCTCACCATCATAAGGCGGATGCGGAAAAAGAATTACATTCAAAAGACATTCTTTTCCCGCATTCCAAAATTCGATTTAATGGAAATATTACATGTATCTGCAGAATGTTACCCGGTTGCCAAGGCAGGCGGTTTAGGCGATGTGGTTGGAGCTTTGCCCAAATATCAGAACCAATCAGGTCACATTGCCAAAGTGGTGATGCCTATGTACCGAACCAAATTCTTATACGACAACCAATGGGAAGTCGTTCATAAAGGATACACCCATCTGGGAAGCTGGTGGTTCAATTATACCGTTATCAGGGAAAAGACCAATAAACTGGGATTCGATTGTTACCTGGTAGACATTTACGGATTGTTGGACAGGGAAAAAATTTACGGATATGCCGATGATCCGGAAAGATTCACTGCTTTCCAGATTGCCGTAGTGGATTGGATCGCGGCCTGGAAACATCGTCCTGATGTTATTCATGTGCATGATCACCATACCGGTCTGATCCCGTTCATGCTAAAATATTGTTTTGCCTACCAGCATTTGCAGGATATCCCTACTGTGCTGACCATCCATAATGCCCAATACCAGGGACAGATGGGTTGGGATAAAAGCCACTATTTGCCGGCCTGGGATCCATGGAAGGGTGGTATGCTGGAATGGAAGGATAGTATAAATCCTTTGGCCAGCGGTATCAAATGCGCCTGGAAAGTGACAACGGTCAGTCCCAGTTATTTGGCGGAAATGCGGCTCCAGGCTAATGGCCTGGAGGCCTTGCTGGAATACGAAAAAGGTAAATGCTCCGGTATCCTTAACGGGATTGATTCCAAAGTATGGGATCCTGCCACCGATATTTATATCGATCAGCATTTTTCCCTCCTGGATGCAGATGAAGGTAAACAAAAAAACAAACAATTGTTATGTGATCAGTTCAAGCTGGACCCCAAAAAACCGCTGGTTACCTTCATTGGTCGTTTGGTCGGGGAAAAAGGTGCTGACCTGCTACCTCAGGCGATTGAGGACTCCTTCTATTATATTGGCCGTAAAATGAATTTTCTCATTCTGGGAAGCGGCTTTCCTGAGGTTGAGGCAAAACTGCTGGCCATGAGCGGGCTTTCCAGAGGGGATTACAGTGTTTTTATCGGTTACGATGAAGGCCTGAGCCATCTGATGTATGCAGGAGCTGATTTTATTATGATGCCATCCAGGGTGGAACCCTGTGGCCTGAATCAATTATATGCCATGCGTTACGGAACTATACCCATTGTACGTAATACGGGAGGATTAAAGGATACCGTGATCGATTATGGGGAAGGGAACGGAATGGGGGGGTATGGAGTTAAATTTAACCAGGCTTCAGTTGGGGATATGACCCACGGGATCTGGCGGGCGGTTGAATTATATCAGCAGGCCGAAAAGGTAAAAGAAATACGCAGGCGGATCATGCAGCTTGACTTCAGTTGGGAATCCAGCGTCAGTGATTACCTGGATTTGTATGAAGCACTGAGGAATTAATGAAGAAGCAGGGCGTTTTACTGAACAAGATGGTTTTATTACGTGTTACCGTATATTTATATTTTAAACAATCCGGCTTGTCGCTTGAAGCTTTTTTGCTTGGAGTCTGAAATGGCTTATAGCTTGTCGCTTGAAGTTTGCAGCTAATAAATCCGCTTGTATATGTCCAAAGAAATTTTATCCGTGATTTTAGGAGGGGGCGCCGGTACCAGATTATTTCCCCTTACAGCCAGTCGTTCCAAACCCGCTGTTCCGATTGCCGGTAAATACCGGCTCGTGGATATCCCGATCTCCAATTGCCTGAATTCAGGAATTACGCGAATGTTCGTATTGACTCAATTCAATTCGGCCTCGCTCAACCGACATATCAAGAACACTTATCATTTCAGTGCCTTCAGTTCGGCTTTTGTAGATATCCTTGCTGCTGAGCAAACGCCGGATAATCCTACCTGGTACCAGGGGACGGCTGATGCGGTCAGACAATGCCTGCGGCATCTGGGGCCCTTTGACAGCGAATATGTGCTGATCCTTTCCGGGGACCAGCTTTACCAGATGGATTTTATGGAAATGCTGAACCATCATAAAAAAATGGGAGCCGATATTTCCCTTGCCACCATACCTGTGAACGATAAGGAGGCTTCGGATTTCGGGATTTTAAAAATGGACGAAGAAGGATTCATCACTTCTTTTACAGAAAAACCGAAAAGCGATATATTGCCTCAATGGGTAAGTGATACCGGCACAGCCATGCATGCACAGGGAAGACATTACCTGGCGTCGATGGGAATCTATATTTTTAACCGGCAGCTGTTATCGGAATTGTTGCAGAATGAGTGCGCCGAGGCAACTGATTTTGGTAAAGAAATTATTCCCCAATCCCTGGAAAAATATAAGGTCGTTAGTTATCAATATGACGGGTATTGGACGGATATCGGAAATATTCCTTCTTTTTTTGAGGCCAACCTCGGACTTACCAAAGATATTCCGGACTTTAACTTATTCGATAACGAAAAGGCCATTTATACCCGCGCCAGAATGTTACCTCCGGCAAAGATCAGTGGCACGACCCTTGAAAAAACGATCATTGCCGAAGGATGTATCATCAATGCCTCCCGGATCGAAAATAGTATCATAGGGATTCGTACCCGGATCGGAACAGGTACTACGATCGTAAGCAGTTATCTGATGGGAATCGATTTTTATGAGACTATCGAAGAGATCGAGCAGGCACGTTCGCATGGGTTGCCTACAGTGGGTATCGGACACCGTTGTTATATCCGCAATGCCATTGTAGATAAGAATTGCCGGATCGGGGATGATGTCCGGATCAACGGCGGTCATCATTTGGAAAACACCGATCATTCCCTGTACACAGTAAAGGAAGGTGTGGTGGTGATCAAAAAAGGAGCTGTACTTCCCAATGGGTTTGTAATTTAAACAACCACATATTATACTAAACGATTGACATGGCCTCAGCTCAAGTCCCCGGGGACGCCCGCCAAGGGTTGGTCCCTAAGCCTTCCTTAAATATCTGGCAGGTTTTTACCATGAGTTTTGGGTTCCTGGGGATCCAGTTTGGTTTTGCCCTTCAGAATGGGAATACCAGCAGGATACTCCGTTCATTCGGTGCAGATGTCGATCAACTACCCATGTTCTGGATTGTAGCCCCCTTGGTTGGAATGATCGTACAACCGCTGATCGGGCATTATAGTGACCGCACATGGAACAGGTTAGGACGTAGAAAGCCTTATTTTCTGGCTGGTGCCTTGTTATCTTCCCTCGCGTTGATCCTGTTGCCGAACTCCGGTGGAATGGCCGGTCTGATACCTGCTTTATGGATAGGGGCGGGGTTTGTAATGGTCATGGATGCTTCGTTCAATATTGCGATGGAGCCATTCCGTGCGCTGGTTGCCGATAATCTGCCGGATAGGCAGCGAACCCTTGGTTTTTCGGTGCAAACCTTCCTTATCGGATTAGGCGCGGTAGTGGGATCGGATCTTCCGGAGATCCTGGCTTACTTTGGAGCGGATAAACAGCCTGGTACCGATGGAATTGCCAATAATATCAAATATTCATTCTATATCGGAGCCGCCGTATTTATCGCCGCTATTTTGGTCACCGTCTTTTTCTCAAAAGAGTATTCTCCTGCTGATTATGAAAAGTATCATGGCAAGCCGGAGAAAGGTGCCGAAAAAGCTGGGCTAAGTGAAATCTTCAGGGATTTTGCCAATATGCCCAGGACGATGAAACAATTAGGTCTTGTACAATTCTTCAGTTGGTTTGCTTTATTTACTATGTGGGTATTTACAACCGATGCGGTGGCGACTCATGTGTACGGGCTTTCGGGGAATTATGTAAAAAGTGTAGCGTATAATGACGCAGGCAATAAAGTCAGCAGTGCTTTTGGTGTCTATAATTTCATAGCGATGATCTATGCTTTATTTCTACCTATGATTGCCAGATCGATCGGACGTAAGACCACCCATGCTTTTTCGCTTATTGCAGGAGGACTGGGGTTAATCTCCATCTTTTTTATCAAAGATCCTGCTATGTTGAAATATTCGATGATAGGGGTAGGTCTTGCCTGGGCAAGTATACTGGCTATGCCTTATGTGATCCTGAGCAGTTCCATTCCTCCGGGTAAAATGGGGATATATATGGGGATTTTTAATTTTTTTATTACCCTTCCCCAGATTATCAATGGCTTATTCGGAGGTTGGATCGTAAAACACCTTTATGGGAATCAACCCATATATGCACTGGTCCTTGCAGGCTTCTGTCTGCTCGCAGCTGCTATCAGCGTATTTTTCGTTTATGATTCCGCGCCTGACAGGAAAGTATCCTGATTCGGCCTGCGATTACAACATCATGAACTGTATATATCTTTTTCCGTTCTTACCCCATTCTTTGAGGCTTTCATCGAGAGTTTGTTTAAGGGATTGATTATTGACCTTTTTCCCTTTCAGGGGAGCGATGATCTCGTTTTCCGCTACACTTACAGTTTGAACTTTGGTTGCAAACCAGGTAAGGTGTTGATGGGGTAATGCGACACCCAGGATCATTCCGGGAAGTCCTGTAAACGATTCCGGGCCACCTGTAGTAAGGATCTCTTCGGTATAAAAGGCAACCACATAGATGGAGTCCATTATGATCGCATTCGCCCTTCTGCAGGTAAAACCGGCAATAGTACGGGTCTCATTGGTTATTTTCCACCGGATAGTACGCAGGCTGTCCTGGACGAGGAATAATTGATCGAACAATTTTTTTTGGGTGCTGCTTTTTTGTTTTTCCAGATCGGTAAACACGACATTTTCTTCCGCCACCGGTTGTTCCCAGAAATTATTGCTTCTCTCGGAGCCTTCTCTTCCCGGTTTATAAAGAGTCTTGTTCCGGGTGAATAAGAGATTAAAATAAGTGGTCTTAAAATTGGGCATTGTTTTTTTTGCAAAATCCGTCCAGGTATTGTCGTCGTCCAGCTGCGCATAAAGATTGATCTTTTTTTCAAACTCAATTTTCCCTTCCGAAAGGAAGATGGTATGCTGAGCCTTGACCTGTAAGTTGGCGAACAAAAGAAAAATGCAGGAAAACCACCTGCAAGCATTAAGGGTGGTGGTATGGCGAGGAGTTTGAATAAAACGGAAACGGCCAGGTAAATGAATGGATGTCATAACTTCTTTTTAATCGCGGTTAATGGGTGCTGTTGTACCTGCTTTTGTAAAATTCCAGGTGACCGAGAACTGGAAATAACGCTTGATGGTCGTATATCTGGTCTGACTGATAAAATTGCTATTTACGGTTCGGTTAAAACCAATATTCTGGTTCAGCAGGTCGTTCCCGGAAGCTTTTAATAACAACGCGTCATTTTTAAGGAATTTTTTTCCAATCCAACCATAGAGCAGAACGGTATTGTTGTTATTCGTAAACACGCTTGTTTTTTGTCGTAGGTTGACATCGCAGTCCGCGTGGATCTGGAATTTTTTCGGCAGAAACAGGTCAACGTTCGGACTAAGGGAATAGGTCCAATATTCAGTCCTTATCCCGCTGTTGATGGAGGACTCACTACGGGTATAGGTCATCCTGCCATTAAACCCGATCTCATATTTCTTTTCTTTCGCTTTATAAAACCCGGCTCCGAAAGAATAGTCACCGCTGCTGGTCGTATTGGTTAATCCGTTTACGACACTTACCAGGTGGTTTTGATTGGCATTTCCGGAGAAATGAATGTGGAGGTCGGGCTTTCTCCATTTGAAATCATATTCGATATTACTAAATATAGAATAATTACCGTTCACATTAACGGCTTGAGTAATTCTTTTCCCACCTGCATAAACATTCACATCCGTGCTGATAGCGTTAGGGGTAAAGACATATCCGGCACTGGCCCAGATGCTCCGGTCGGTTATGACCTTATAATCATTGAAAAGCAGACGCACCTCGTTTCTGAACTGTGCTTTCAGATCTGGGTTCCCGAGAATGATATTCAGATTGTCTTCGTTGTTGCGAATTGGCTGTATCTGTTGAAGAGTTGGCTGTGTCATACTTCCGTTATAATTAAAACTCAGTCTTTTTTGACTGGTAAAGGAATAGGATAAGGAAGCCTGCGGATACCAGTTGATAAAATTTCGTTTGGAAGAAGTATCTGCATGGAGATCCCGCTGCTCATAGTTGGTAAAACCAATATTCCCACCTGCATTAAAACGAAGTTTCTTTTTAATAAAACTATATACGAGCCCCCCTTTCTGGGAAAAAATATTGAATTGGTAGTTATTGCTGTATAAGGAATCCAGGGTCCCGTATTTACCGTTGGCTGATTTATTATAGGAACTCCTGTCCGAATGGTTGTTATTCAGGGATACCCCATAATTTACGGAAAGGAAGGAGTGGAGGGATAATGGTTCCGTATAGGTGATCCTGGAATCCAGCAGGATATTCTCCGAACGGTAATTTTTGTATTGATCGACGATGGAGTCCGCCAAAGGGAGGCCCTTTTCATAAAATTGAGTATTGGAAAAAAGATAACCATCAGAAGCATTATTGTTGTAATTCTCTCTGAAATTAAGAGAAATAGTTCTTCCTTTTTTGGGTAGTTTTTTGCGCCAAAGCAAGTTGCTGTTCAGGGTCCGTACATCTCCCAACGTAGATACGGTGCGGTCACTGCTGTTTACTACACTGCTATCCCTGGCCAACGCTTCGGAATAAAAATCGGAATGGGTATTCTTATGGTCCTTCCCGCCATCAGCCATAATTTTCAGGGTTGAAGTAGAGTCGAATTTTACTTCATAACTGACATCTGCACTATGACGTTGGATGCGGTCAACAGAAGCCGACCGTTGGTTGTTATAATAGAAGGTATCCGGAAGGATAAACTGGGAATTGGTCTGACTGGAATTTTTGACGTCCAGCTGCATAAATTTGTAATTGGCATTCAGCGATTGAAGGTCATCCTTCCATTTATCATTATAATGGATTCCCCCGGTTTTCACCGTTGGAAGTCCCTGCCCATTATATCTCCCATCCCAGGAATCCAGATCGTCGAAATTTCCGCTAAAAGAAAGGTCCCCGGTCGTTTCATCAAAATCCAGGTTATTGGCAAAACTTTGCCCGTAGGTATTCCTGTCACCCCAGTTAAGACCCGTTTTGCCGGTATTGGAAATAATTCCGTAAGCAGCGAGCTTTTGTTTTTTCTTAAACAGGTTCAGCATGACCTGGTTGTCATAATATCCATCCGTTCCCGCTGCTGCGCTGACCCTTCCGAAATATCCGTTTTTTTTGCTATCCTTTAGTTTGAGATTAATCGTCTTGGTTTTTTCCCCGTCGTCAATCCCGGTAAAAGCAGCCTGGTCGCTTTTTTTATCATATACCTGAACCTTATCCACCATATCTGCTCTGAGATTTTGGGTAACCAGGGTAGGATCATCTCCAAAAAATTCTTCGCCGTCAACCAATACTTTCTGAATTTTCTGCCCTTGCGCGGTAATTTTTCCGTTCTTGTCTACCTGGATACCGGGTAGTTTCTTCAGGAGTTCCTCTACATTTGCTCCCGCCTGGGTCCGAAAACTATCAGCCCTGAATTCAACGGTATCGCCTTTTATATGGATCGCCCCCTTATTTCCGGTCACAACTACCTGTTCTAATAAGGCGCTTTTTAATACCAGTCCGATAGGTGGCAGATTAACCGGGAGAGAATCTTTTATTTCCAGGGAATCCGCATAGTCAGCATAGGAGGGATAGGTTACCAGGATCAGATAGTGGCCTGGTGCAATACCCTTCAAAAGAAAATTACCTTCTTTATTCGTACGGGTGGAGCGAACCAGTACTGAATCCGATTGCTGAAGGAGCAAAACGGAGCTGTTAAATAAATCTCTTTTTTCTGTTGTATCGGTAATTTTTCCTTTTATAAAGGTGGTCTGGCCATAAATCGTATTGGCAAAACCGGTAAAAAAAAGAAAGGAAGCCAGAAAGGGTAACAGGGAAACAGGTGTCTTTGGCATGAGGGTCAGTCAATGGTAAGGTTTGCGAACGATCAATTACTTTGCAAGTATATTCTCAAAAACAAGGATTTACAAAGTCGAACCCTTAAATTTACGTTAAAGAGCGGCGTCTCTTCCTGATCCGCATCATGGCTCATAACGAGTGTAATGATATAAGTACAAGAGTAGTGAGGTTTATCAATTCCATAAAAATAAAAAATTAATTTTGGAACCATCTCTGCCAAAGCGATATGAAGACGTCCATTTTGTGGATTCGACCAAAGCGGTTTGGAATTATTCTCTTTTTACGGAGGAAGATATTTCGAATTTTCAGATGGGTACACATTATCGTCTGTATAACCTGTTTGGCGCTCACCAGGTCACCGTGTTGGAAAAGACCGGTTATTATTTCGCAGTTTGGGCTCCCAATGCAACTTATATTTCGGTGATCGGGCATTTTAATAACTGGGATCCGAAAGCGCATCCTTTGATGGTGCGACTGGAAAGATCCGGGATTTGGGAGGGGTTTATTCCCGGCCTGCCTAAAGGGGAGGCGTATAAATATCACATTAAAGGTTTCAACGGAGAGATCCTGGATAAAGGCGACCCATATGCCAATTACTGGGAAAAACGCCCGCATACGGCATCCATCACCTGGGAATTGGATTATTCCTGGAAAGATAAAGGCTGGATGGACGAAAGAAAAACGCACAATTCCCTGGATGCTCCCTGGAGTGTTTATGAAGTTCATTTAGCCAGTTGGATGCGTCCGGATAAGAACGATGAAGAGCAATATAATACTTATGAACAGATCCGGGAGAGACTTGTACCTTATGTAAAGGAAATGGGATTCACTCATGTCGAACTTATGCCGGTAATGGAACATCCATTTGACGGAAGCTGGGGGTATCAGGGTACCGGTTATTATGCGCCGACTTCGAGATTCGGCGATCCACAGGGGTTCATGGCACTAGTTGACGCTTTTCACCAGGAAGGAATCGGAGTAATCCTCGATTGGGTGCCATCTCATTTTCCTTATGATGCCCATGGGTTGTACCTTTTTGATGGCGCAAATACCTATGAATACGCGGATATGCGAAAAGGGTTTCATCCCGATTGGAACAGCTATATTTTTAATTATAAAAGAGGAGAGGTCAAGTCTTTTCTGATCAGCAATGCGCGGTTCTGGCTGGACCGGTTCCATGCGGACGGGATCCGGGTCGATGCGGTAAGCTCTCTTTTAAAATTGAACTATTCCCGTACGGCCGGTCAGTGGGAGCCCAATGAATACGGAGGGGATGGTAACCTGGAAGCGATCGCCTTTATTAAGGATCTTAATGAAACCATCTACAGGGATTTCCCGGATGTTCAAACGATTGCCGAAGAAGCTACGGACTGGCCCGGGATCAGTAAACCTACTTTCTCCGGAGGTTTGGGTTTTGGCATGAAATGGATGATGGGATGGATGCACGATACCCTTGATTTTTTTAAATTTGACCCCATCAACCGTCGGTTTCAACAGGATAAGTTCTCTTTTAGCATGATGTATTATTATGATGAGAACTTCATGCTTCCCCTGAGCCATGATGAGGTGGTACACGGGAAAAGCCCCATGCTCTACAAAATGCCGGGAGATGACTGGCAGAAATTTGCCAATCTGCGTTTATTGTATACCTATATGCTCACCCATCCCGGAGGTAAGCTGCTTTTTATGGGCAATGAATTCGGGGCTACTTCCGAATGGAATTATAAAAGCGAATTGCAATGGGATTTATTGAAATTCGACAGTCACCGGATGCTAAAGGATTGTGTAAGGGATCTGAACAAATTGCTGAGGGGCGAACCGGCCTTGTATGAAAAACAATTTTCAAAAGAAGGTTTTGAATGGGTGGATCTAGGCCATCGTGACGAGAGCGTGGTCGTCTTTCGACGGAAAGGGAAAGACCCCGGTAATGATCTGTTGATCCTCCTTAATCTTACCCCTGTTATAAGAAAGGATTGGAAGGTTTTTGCCCATGGTAAAAACTCCTGGAAAGAATTATTCAACAGCGACGAAAAAAAATATTGGGGAACCGGCGACACGTTTAATCCGGAAATCCCGGTTCGATTGGTGGATTCTTCTGAAAATAAATACGAACTGATTGTTCACCTTCCCCCTTTGGGCGCGATCGTGCTCAAATAATTTAGTTATTACGTAAGGTGATCATTGTATCATTGTTCCGGGCGACCAGGATAATTTCCTTTGAAATCCATTTAAGATCCCTGATATCTCCCTCGAGTGCCAACCCGCTAACCTTCGAAGGAACGGCGTTAAATCCTCCTTTGCCATCTCCTTTTAACAAGAGGCCGTAGGAAGCGTCCATCCTGCCAACCATGATATTATATTCGTATTCATTGCCGGCCAATAACAAATCCATTTTCCCGTCATGGTCAAAATCTCCGGCCAAGGAAACATTAACCGGAGCAATCTGGGCTTCAACCGGGAAAGGATGAAACTGAAAATGGCCTTTACCATCATTACTAAACCAGCCACTACGGACCTCGTTGCAGGAAAGCACCTGTGCGTTAAATTGGGCAAGGCTCTCCGGTGATAGAATTTCCGAAAGGGTCGCCCTGGCGAAAAGCTCATTCCGGTTAAACTGCTTTTTAATGGAAGGGAGTTGCCTGGCCCATTGATCCCTGTTTATTCCGGGATAAAGGCGGTACCCACCCGTTTCATCCCTGATATAATAACAAAAGATCGGATCGATAATGCCATTTCCATCAAAGTCCGCATAATACAAGGAAGCCGGCTGATCTTTACCGATATGGAAAGGTTGATTTGTACCCATGTTACCCGCGATGATATCCGGGTAACCATCGTTGTTCAAATCTGCTACAGATAGACTTCTCCACATCCCATTCAGCCCTTGCATTCCGGATGAGGCAGTGATTTCTTCCAGAATGCCCTGCCGGTATTTAAAAATACGAATACTCATCCAATCGCCTGTCAGGATCAGTTCCGGATGGTGGTCATTATCTATATCTGCCCAGATCGCCGAGGTGATCATTCCTGCGTTTTGTAAGGCTGGGCAAATTTTGGCCGTTACATCCACAAACTTTCCATGATCATTCTTTAATAAAAAACTACGGGGTGATTCCGGATATCGTCCCAGTATTACCCGGCCTCCGATAAAAACGTCCGTATAGCCGTCTCCGTCAAAATCAGCAGCGGCCAGGCACCTGGCGGCAGTTATCACCTGGCCGGGAATGGCAGTACTATCCCAGGTAAAATTACCCTTACTATCATTCCGGTATAAACGGGGGTGGTAAAAAGGAGAATTAATGTCGAATTCGCTGCTTCCTTCAGCAATAAAAAGGTCTGAATCCCCATCCTTATCTGCATCAAATAAGACACTTTGCATATCTTCCTGGTTTTTGGTGCCGGTAATCAGATCCCTGCTTTTGAAACCTCCATCCGGTTGCTGGAAATACAATTTACCGGACTGTTTGTAAGCTCCACCTATAAAAAAATCTTCCCGGCCGTCTCCATTCATGTCACCTGTAGAAAGGAAAGGACCCTCCTGGGAATATTTTTGAGGAATCAGCGGCTGATAGGCATAGTCATTAAAAAAAGATTCCTGGTGGCGGAAATCCGTTCCGGTCTGACCGGATATATCGGTAAAAAGAGGGTGTAAGGATGGGGCAAATAAAAGAGTTCGGGTAGCGGGCCAATAAGGCAAAATCTTTGCCTCCGAATAACGGACCGTTAGTATTCTATTAATACCAGGATGAATAATGACCTGCAATTTTCCGTCAGGCCAGGCTATTTGTAAGGAATCGATCTCTTTTTTTTCCAAACCAATATGTATACGGGGGTCGACACTGGAAAGATAGCCTCTTACCGGATATTGTTCCAGCATTTGCACGGCTCCGCCCGAAAAGACATATATCTGTGTTCCAAGGCCCTCTGTATTCAGCGAGTCTCCCGTTAACCGGAGCGTAAGGTAACCGGGAGCGATAGAATCCTGTTCTTTTCCGCCACCTGGTATTTTGTTCCCCCGGAGCTCACGGGGTTCAGGGGGTCGGTCTCCGGAATAAAGATCATTTCGCAGGATCGTGGCCGGGCCGTTGATATTATTCGTAATAATATCCAGGTCTCCGTCATTATCCAGGTCGGCATAAACGGCCCCATTGGAGATTTGTTTTTCGGTAAGACCCGCCTGAATAGAAATATCTTCGAAATGCAGATCGCCGGTATTATGATAAAGATAATTCCGCATGGGTACAGGCCCCATCGATGCCAGGCGATCCACAAAACTTTTTCGCAGTTCGTCCTGGTTTATACCTCCTGTATTGCCCAGGGTATTGAATTTATATTCGATAAAATCGGCATTGATCAGGTCGCGCCCCATGCCGTTACTGATATGCATATCTTTCTTACCATCATTATCAAAATCTGCCATCAATACGCTCCAGCTCCAATCCGTCTCCGATATGCCGGCCAATTGGCCTATCTCGCTGAAATAAGGCTCGGATCTGCCATTCAGCATTCTTGAACCATTGTTCACCTGCAGCATATTGCGCATAAATTCCGGCTCATACCCTTTAAACCGCTCTTCCATATACCGGTCATAACTGAGAAAGGAATACATCATTTTCTTTCGCTGGTTGGTTTCAGGTTGCATATCCAGGGTAGCCAGATCAGGTAAACCATCATTATTAAAATCGGCTGCATCCGCCCCCATGGAAGAATAGCCCTGATGCCGCATGGACGAAGCGATGGCATTGGTGAAGGTTCCATTCCTGTTATTAAGCCAGAGAACGTCATTGCGGACATAGTCATTGGCAACATAAATATCCGGGTATCCATCTCCGTTCAGATCACTCACCACGACTCCTAAGCCATAGCCATCTTCCAGGATTCCTGCTTCCCGGGAAACATTTTTAAATACCGGGTGATTTAATCCTTCAGGCGTACCCTCGTTCCGGTACAATCTGTCTGCGGACAAGGAACTTCCATCCCTGATCCTTGGCCGGACATCATTGGTCTTTTCTCCTTTTAGATTATGGTTGAGCAGATACATATCCAGGTCACCGTCCTTATCATAATCGAAGAATACAGCCTGGGTGGAATAGGAGGTGTCTGCCAGGTTATAGGCTTCCGCTTCTTCGGTAAAAGTGAGATCGTGCCGGTTAATGAATAAGAGATTCTTTCTACGGTCCCCCGGAACCAATCCGGAAACACATACATAAATATCCGGCCACCCGTCATGATTGATATCGACAATGCTGACACCCGTGCACCAGCCTTTTGTTGAAACCCCTGCTTTTTGGGTAATATTTTCAAATTTGAGATGTCCTTTATTCAGGTATAATTGTGAGCTGCCCTGATTGGAAGTAAAAAAGATATCGGGCAATCCATCCCTGTTAAAATCACCGATTCCCACGCCACCGCCCATATAGGCATACTCGTGAATGAATAAATTCAGGGAATCGTTTTCTGTGATCCTGTTCTCAAAATCAATACCCGTTTGGGAAGAAGGGAGACTCGTGAAATGGAATTGTTTTTTTTCAACCGGCCGGGTGCATGCGGTCGCAAAAAAACAGGCCGCTCCCATAAGCAAAAACAACCGGGGTAAAAACATCGGGTTTTACACCTAATATAAGAAACTCTGGTTTGCTTTGAACAGGTAAAGCAAAATCCGACCAGCATCAGTTAAAAAAGTACCACAGCTTTACTACATCCTATCCGGCAATCGGATTCCCAGCAAGGCCATGGATGAATGAAGTACGTTTGCCGTCAATTGGGAAATCCGTAGCCGTAATTCTTTTTTCTCCGGGGTTTCCGCATTGATTATATAATGGGCATTATAAAAGGAATTAAAAGTCTGTGCAACTTCGAACGCATAACCTGTAATCACCGACGGGCTCATTTCTATGCCTGCCTGTGCCACGACCACGGGATATTTTTCCAAACAGATGATCATTGCCCTTTCCAGCGCTAAGAGACCTCCAGGCGACAGGGTATCCACGGTATCCTGCGTTGCCGGGGTCTCCTGATCATTGGTTTGTTCAGCAGATGCCGGCGATGCGCCTGCTTCCAGTTTACGGAAGATAGCCTGGGTTCTTGTATAGGTGTATTGAATGAAGGTAGCCGTATATCCATGGAGTTCGATGGATTCGGAAGGGTTGAATACCATTCTTTTTTTCGGGTCTACCCGAAGCAGAAAGAATTTCAGACCCCCGATCCCGATCGTTTCATAAAGAACTTTTAGTTCTTCCGCAGAAAAACCTTCCGTCTTACCCTGCTCTTTTGTTTTGTTTTCGGATTCGAGGATCATTTCATCCAACAGGTCGTCTGCGTCTACAACTGTCCCTTCCCGTGTTTTCATTCTTCCTGTGGGCAGTTCTACCATCCCATAACTCAAATGATAGATCCCGTCAGCGGAGGGCAAACCTAACTTCTGACAGATAAGCTTAAGCACTTTAAAATGGTAATTCTGTTCGTCTCCTACTACATAAACACTGAGATCGCAATGAAATTCTGCATATTTATTGACGGCAAGACCTATGTCCTGAGTCATATAAACCGCTGTGCCGTCCTTTCTTTGTACGATCTTCTGATCCAACCCGTCGGCGGTCAGGTCGATCCAAACGCTGCCATCTTCTTTTTGAAAGAACACCCCTTTTTTTAACCCGGATTCTACCAGGTCCTTGCCCAACAGATAGGTATTACTTTCATAATAGATCTTATCAAAATCGCTGCCAATCCTTTTATAGGTCTCGTCAAAGCCGGCATATACCCAACTGTTCATTGTTTTCCAAAGTTCGATCACTTCGGGCTTGCCCTTTTCCCAATCAACCAGCATTTGTTTGGTTTCCCGCATCAGGGTAGTGGCATTTTCGGCTATATCTTTAATGGCAGTCTGTTCTTCCTTTATTTTCCCTTCCAGACCGGACCGGTGTTTGTCATCCTTAGCCGTTGGTAAAAAGGCTTCCAGTTCCTTTATTTTGGCCAGATGTTTTTGAAGGATATCGCGTGTTTCCGCGCCGATGCCACTATAATCACCCGAATAAATAGCCCCGGCAAGAGGAGCGGCTTGTTTTTTTAGTTCCTCATTAAATTTTACATAATAGTCTCCCACAAAACGATCTCCTTTAATTCCGGTACTGGCAGGTGTGGCCCCGCCAGCAAACAATTGCCAGGAGATCATGCTCTTGCAGATATGGATACCCCGGTCATTGGCTATGCAGGTTTTGACCACCTCATATCCGTTCGCCTTATAGATTTCCGCCACGCTCCATCCCAGGAAATTATTCCTGAGGTGACCCATATGCAGAGGTTTGTTGGTATTGGGAGAGGAGTATTCGACCATTACCTTCTTCCCGTTCTTTTCTTTCCGCCCGTATTCCTTATTGGAATATTCTTCCTGTAAAAAATCGGTCCAGCGGGAGTCGGAAATGGACAAATTCAGGAACCCCTTGATTACATTGAACCGGGAGAATAGCCCCGGATATTTCTCCAGAAGAGCCTGCCCTAATTCATTCCCAAAAACATCCGGTGACTTTTTTAAAGCCTTGACAAAAGAGAATAACACGACCGTATAATCGCCTTCGAATTCCGGCTTGGTCTCATTCACGAGTAAGTCCTCTGCCTTATATTGATAATTTTCGTGCAGTACCTGACGGGCAGCTATGCTGATCTGGTTGATTATATCCATTTTTCCGTTCATTGGCTGCAAAAATAGGGTAAGTCTGCGAATCTTCTTGGAACTGGGAGAATCTAGCGGGATTATGAGCGGGTGAATGGGTATTATTTAACGGTTGAATAATCAGGGTCAGGAATTGTTTGCGTTTATTGATCTTTTAGGCTTAAAAAAACGTATTTTATAAGTATCTTCGTCGTTATAATTGTCTCGAACCGATGATAAAAAGCTGGATCATATCTTTTATTGACTTTTTCTACCCTCCCTTCAGAAAGATTATGCCTATACAGACCTTTCGTTATGCCGCCTGCGGCGGGGGGAATACCTTTCTGGATATCCTTGTTTTTTTTCTCAGTTATAACTTTATTCTGCACAAACAGGATCTGAACCTTGGTTTTATTGTTTTCAAGCCACATATTGCGGCCTTTATCATTTCCTTCTGCGTCAGTTTCCCCACCGGATTTTTCCTGATGCGAAATGTCGTGTTTACTCAATCTACCCTGCATGGCAGGGTGCAGTTATTCCGGTATTTCGTGCTGGTAGTGATCTGCCTGCTGCTGAACTACGTTTTTATCAAACTTTTTGTAGAGCAGTTTCATATCTACCCTACGGTGGCCAAGATGTTGACAACGATCATTGTCGTGTCCTTCAGTTACCTGACCCAAAAGAACTACACGTTCAAAAAAACAGAACAGGTCATTGCGGCCGAACAGGAACAACTCTAGCTTACTTCCGTTGCGTCATACTGAACCAATTGCCAAGCCCATCTGTAATAATGGCTTCAATCCCGTAGAATTGGTCTTTAGGTTCTGACTTAAACTGGACCCCTTTTTCTTTCAATTCCTGGTAAGTAGCGCGGCAGTCCGGAGTAGAAAGGGCACCGGCACCTAAAGCCCCTTTGGACAATAAAACCTCGAAGGCATTTTTCGTTTCTTCATCATAACTCATACCGGAAAGCGGATTTAGCAGGATTATCTCCAGATCCGGCTGTTCCGGAGGGGTTACGGTAATCCAGCGGAAGCCATTATCCATGACAGCATCCGTGTTGACGGTGAATCCCAGTTTATTAACATAGAAATCAAGAGCTTTGTCCTGGTCCTGGACAAAAATGGTCATATGCGATACGCGCGTGATCATAAAAAATAATTTAGTAAGTAAAACTAGTCGTTCCTTGCTGGAGAATCTTCTCGGATCTTGCTTTTTTCGACAGGCCCTGCCAGCGATTCGATAAAACAATGTGGAATAAACGCCATTGGATTCCGTTCTGCCTGTCGTTTTTTTTGCAGTGCATTTTGGCGATAGGATTGTGGGGCAAAACCGATCTCCCTTTTAAAAAGTACGCTGAAAGACCCGATGCTTTCAAATCCAATATTATTGCAGATCTCCAATATGGAGCATTTATTATCTGTCAGCCAGAGGCGGGCCTGCTCGATCCTTTTTTGAGTGAGATACCTATGGGGTGTTCTTTTATAAATGCGGGTAAAAAGCCGGTGAAAATGATACCGGGACAAACAGGCCTGCCTGGAAATATGATCCAGGTCGATGGCTTCACGGAAATTCTCGTCCATGAAAAGCTTGGCGGTCAGGATCTTTCGGTATATATCCGGAGGAATGGGCATGTCCGGGCCAGGATTTAATGTGATAAGTATGGAAGAATTAAAATATTGTCTCTCAAATTTAATCTATGCCCCGAAGAGTTTGTAAAAAACTTATTGGCATAGTTTTAGAAGCCTGTTCAGGGGCACTGCCTTGGGCCTCATATTACCCTAACCGAACAATTATCATTCCTATATTCTAAATATGATACACCCATGATAACCGTAATCATTCCTGCTTTAAATGACGAAAAGACCATCCGGAACGTTATTCAGCAAGCCAAACGGAATGAATTGGTGACAGAAATCATTGTGGTCGATGATCTTTCGACGGATAATACCATTTCCGAAGCAAGAAAAGAAGGCACCCGGATCATTACCAGCACCCATATCGGCAAAGGAGAATCTATGCGGGAAGGGATGCTCATGGCTAAAAATGAACTACTTGTCTTCCTGGACGCGGATATTCCCAATTATACGGCAGATATCATTGAAAAATTGACCGAACCCCTCATCGGTGACGAAGCAGATTTTGTCAAGTCCTATTTTGAAAGACAGACAGGCCGGGTAACGGAAATCCTGGCCAAACCACTGCTGGAGTTCTTTTTCCCCCAGTTATTACAGTATAAACAGCCTTTGAGTGGGATGATTGCCGGAAAAAAGAGTTTTTTTAAAAAAGTGGAATTTGATAATGATTATGGGGTCGATATAGGGTTGCTGATAGATATGCACCAGGTAAAAGCCAGGATCCGGGAGGTTTGTATAGGGGAACTGGAGACAGACCGGCAGCCCCTGCCTATTCTGGGCAGGATTGCCAAACAGGTGGCTAATGCTATTTTCAAGCGGGTCAATATCTTTCACAACCACCGCAGGGATGATGTTGAAGATTCTACCCATATCATGCGGGAGCAGGTAGAATTCGCCCTTAAAGAAATGGTGCGGGAGCCGAGGAAAATGATCGTTTTTGACATGGATAACACACTGATCCAGGGGAGTTTCATTCATGCGGCCGCAGAGAAATTCGGGTTTAAAAAGGAGTTGGAAGACATCTTGTCCCAGAAAAAGAGTCATTATATCCGAACCCAAAAAATAGCCAGGTTGTTGGAGGGAAGGACCTTCACTGAACTTATCCATGTGCTTGAATCCATTCCGCTGGTTGGGGACGCTGTACAAGTGATCCGGGAGCTACAGGTGAGGGGTTATGTTTGCGGCATAATCAGCGACAGTTATCATTGTATTGCCAATCATGTTAAAAATATGCTGGGCCTGGATTTCACCCTGGGCAATGAGCTGGAATTCTCAAAAAGCGTTGCTACGGGAGAAGTAAAGATACCTTCCCAGTTATTAAAGGATAAATTCAGCCATTGTGATCATGAGCATTGTAAGTCCAATATGTTCCAGTACATATTACACCGTTTTGGAATCAGCGTGGCCGACGCTGTGGCGGTTGGAGACGGGGAAAATGACGTTTGTATGGTCAAAATGGCGGGAACGGGAATTTCCTTTAATTCAGGAACCTCTGCGCTCGATGAGGTGGCCGACTATGTGTTCCGGGAACAGTCGCTAAGACCGGTTCTGGGAGTGGTTCGCTAGGCCCGCCACGGGCGGGCCCCCGAAGGGGCATCATGAGAGCGCAGACAGGGGTCATATTCATATGACCCCGGGCACAGGAGACCTCCGGAGACCGGAGGTCGATTGTATTCCCGATTTTCCCCTTTAACTGATTACTTCTTAATTACTTATATCTTCCGGATAGACGTCGACCTGATGATCTTTACGGAGACCTGCGGTCTCCGGGGATACCTTATTTGCCCGGGGTCATATGAATATGACCCCTGTCTGCGCTCTCATGATGGGCCTTCGGCCATTCGGCCCGTGGCCGAATCACTGCCATTTTTTCATTTTTTTCTCCATGGCACAATGATTGTCAATCATTCCCGAATAGATTCAACTAACCTTTAAATTAGATACATTATATGGGAAAAATCATAGGAATTGATCTGGGTACAACCAACAGTTGTGTATCCGTAATGGAAGGCAATGAGCCGGTAGTCATAGCCAATGACGAAGGTCGCAGGACTACTCCGTCTGTCGTAGCCTTTCTGAAAAATGGAGAAAGAAAGGTGGGAGACCCGGCCAAACGCCAGGCGATCACCAATCCGGTAAATACCATTATGTCGGTCAAACGTTTTATGGGCCGTCAATTTGGCGAAGTGACCAATGAGATCAGCCATTGGAGCTATAAGGTAGCCAAGGGGGATAATAATACGGTTCGTATCGATATCGATGGCCGTTTATATACACCACAGGAGATTTCTGCCATGATCCTTCAAAAAATGAAGAAAACGGCTGAAGACTATCTGGGACAGGAAGTTACAGAGGCGGTCATTACCGTTCCTGCCTATTTTAATGATGCACAACGTCAGGCTACCAAGGAAGCAGGTGAAATTGCCGGACTCACCGTTCGCCGGATTGTCAACGAGCCGACAGCTGCCGCTTTGGCCTACGGATTGGATAAGGCGGGAAAAGATGAAAAAATAGCAGTATTTGACCTTGGGGGAGGAACCTTCGATATTTCTATCCTGGAATTGGGTGATGGAGTATTTGAAGTGAAATCAACCAATGGGGATACCCATCTGGGCGGAGACGATTTTGATAAAGTGATCATGGACTGGTTGGCTGATGAGTTTAAAAAGGATGAAAATACCGATCTGCGGAAAGACCCTATGGCACTGCAGCGGTTAAAAGAAGCCTCTGAAAAAGCAAAGGTGGAATTATCTTCTTCCAGCGAAACGGAGATTAACCTGCCTTATATCACGGCTGTGGATGGCGTTCCCAAACACCTGGTGAAAAAACTGACCCGCGCTAAATTCGAACAATTATCCGACACCCTGTTCGAGAGATGTTTAAAACCTTGTGAACAGGCCCTTAAAGACGCTGGGATGGATATCTCTAAAATAGACGAGGTCATCCTGGTAGGAGGGTCTACAAGGATTCCTAAAGTACAGGAGATCGTCGAAAAGTTCTTTGGCAAAAAACCTAATAAAGGAGTAAATCCTGATGAAGTAGTGGCTATCGGAGCCGGTATTCAGGGTGCTGTATTGAGTGGAGAAGTAAAGGATGTTCTTTTATTGGATGTTACCCCGCTTTCCCTCGGTATCGAGACGATGGGTGGTGTAATGACGCGTCTTATCGAGTCCAATACGACTATTCCGACCAAAAAGTCAGAAACATTTTCTACGGCAAGTGATAACCAGCCGGGTGTTCAGATCCATGTTTTACAAGGCGAACGGCCCTTGGCTACCCAGAATAAAAGCCTGGGTACGTTTAACCTGGATGGTATTCCACCTGCTCCAAGGGGCGTTCCCCAGGTGGAAGTGATCTTTGATATAGATGCCAACGGCATTTTACATGTTACGGCCAAGGACAAAGGTACCGGTAAGGAGCAGAAGATCCGGATCGAAGCCGGGAGCGGTTTAAGCAAGGATGAAGTAGAAAAAATGAAGGCAGAGGCAAGGGCCAATGAATCGACGGATAAAGCCGCCCGCGAAAAGATCGAAAAGGTCAATCAGGCCGATAGCCTGGTCTTTTCTACTGAAAAACAATTAAAGGAATTTGGGGAAAAGATCCCGGCTGATAAAAAAGCCCCGATCGAAGCAGCATTGGCAAAATTGAAAGACGCGCATAAATCCCAGGATGTTGCCGCGATCGACTTGGCTGTTGCAGAATTGAATGCGGCCTGGACGGTGGCATCTGAAGATATGTACAAAGGCACCCAGGATGCCGGGGGGGCTCAACCCGGCGGAGAGAGTGCTGCAGGCGCGAACGGCGCAGGCCAGCAATCATCTCATACAGGTGGCAGTGAGAACGTGACAGATGCCGAATTTGAAGAAGTGAAATAAGTGACTGAAAGACAATATATTGCAGTGCAAAAATGGCCATTCCTCCAGGAGTGGCCATTTTCTTGTTGTTTATTCCCCAAAAAGTGTTACTTTTGCACTCAGAAGTTAGCTCGCGAGCCAAACATTTGAGCAACTACCCACTTGCCATCAGGGTAATCCAGAGTATAAAGACTCTAAATCAGACACTTTCTTTTCAAACGATTCTCAGTGTTTTTTTTCTCCCTAAGTTGCTCAGGTAAATATTTATAAAATCAAAAAAGCATACATTTATGAACAGTGATGTCGTACAATCTATTGTACAAATGGAACCTCAGATCCTTAAACAATTAGTAACAGAAGTAAAAGAAACAGTAGCAACAGGTGTTGAATTTCATCCCGCCCAGGAAAGCAATAATTCTTTTAGCATAGTTAAGCTGTGGAATATCCGCAAGAGCGGAAGACTTTCGGGTAGTCATCGTAGAAAACCAAGGATCGTAACCGGGTTCGGTTATTGATTGTCGTTACTAATATTTTTTAAGGCAAAACCCCTGCGTTTTTTAATCGCAGGGTTTTTTTTATATGATCTCCATTTTTTTCATCAGAAAGGAAGCATTTCTGTTCCTGGCGATGCCGGTCTGAAGTTGATAATTAAAGAACAATTCTCCATTTTCGATCACGCTCTCAAAACAATAGTTGCTGATAATGCCGGGTTTTTCTTCTTCGAGTTGCCCCAGGCTCAGGTCATGGGTAGCAAACAGGGAAAGACAGGAGTAATTCAGTAATTTTCGGATGAACATTTCCGACCCATGGGTCTTGTCCTCGGAATTGGTGCCACGTAAGATCTCGTCAATCAATACC